>NZ_JBPLBA010000167.1:0-30103 GCF_054039375.1 Desulfomarina sp.
TTTTTATAATACTCGATTGTAAATGAATCGCAGCGAATTTCAAATCCAAGGTTAATGGGTGTTGAATTTTCGTAAGAGTAAATCTTTGAGCTGCTTTTTGTTTCAGGGATCATAACACTTCCTTTAAAGCCAAGGAAATGTCCGATAATCGCGCCAATGAGGATTACAAGAATTGACGCATGGACAAGATACACTCCGGTTCTGCTCCATCTGCCTTTCTGACTGAAATAGAGGACAGTGTCTCCGGTTTTTTTCTGGGCGGTTTTCCAGCCGTTTTCAAGGAGAATTTGAGAAAGAAGATCTGGATCGGCGGCTTTTTTTGAAATTTTCCAGCTTTTGGTTTCAGACATTTTCCGGAGTCTCTCAGGTTTAATCCCAAGGTTATCTGCCTTGACTATTCGCCAGACCGAGGGAAACCTGTCGATACTGCAGATAATTAGATTTGCACTGAGTAAACCAAGCAGACCGATGAACCACCAAGAATAGTACATATCCGGAATATCAAGAACGTCAAAAAACCTGGCCCATGCTTCACCATAATTCTTAACATAAAAGGAATGGGATTCTCCCTGGGGAATAATTGTTCCGATTATGGAAGATACTGCGATAAAGCTGAGTGTGAAAATCGCCAGTTTAACTGATGCAAAGAAGTTCCAGAGAGAATTGTTCTGTTTCATTGAATTTAAACTAAGTGAGAATTATTATTGACTGGAGGGCGTATGGCTACCATAAGTAAAACCTGATTGCAATAAAATTGAACAGGTGAACTGAACATAAAAAGTAACTTACCTGCCGAAGAGTAACTCCTCGTATGACTGGTAACAATTTGATTTTATATCTTATGATCTGTATCTTTTATAAGAGCCACAGATTTTTACAGGCTCTTGTTCGCTATAGTCTACCTGTGGAACTTCAGATCTGGAAAATCGCAGATGTTAATATGTTTTATAATTTCCTGAAGTACAGTATTCAGATGAATTATATTTGATTTGCAAAGATAAGTGATTTTCAAAATAAACACATCAAATCTTTTCCCATTCCATCTGAATTCTGCAATTGGCAAGTTCAGGATCTATCCGGTTTTTTACGGCCTGTTTTACTCCCATGAACATGAAGAGTATTTTGCGGAGTATTTAAGCTGAAATCTGCGGTTTAAGGTTGTATTGCACAGGCGGAATTTTTATCACATTGTTGAGGCCGAACCATAGAGCCCGACCATGCCGGTTTATATGAAAAGTACTTGCCATCATTTTTAAAAAAGAGTATATTTTAACGTTTTGTGACAATTTTCCAGAGAATAATACTGCCTTCTTTCCATGCAATATGTGATGGAGCATGGATTGACATGAATATAAGGAGAATATAAATGGCAAAGGTATGTGAAATTTGTGGCAAGGGGCCTTTAACAGGTAATAATGTTTCCCATGCGCACAATAAGACAAGAAGAAGATGGCTTCCCAATCTGAAAAAAGTTCGTATGGTTACTGAAAGCGGTGCAACTAAACGTGGTAGAGTGTGTACCCGTTGCATTCGTTCAGGAGCTGTTGTAAAACCTGCATAATTCAGGAATTATATTAAAAAAAGGTGAGAGGAAAAGGTTCCTGCTCACCTTTTTTTTATTGGTTTATTATGCTCTCCTGAACTGGAACCACTCAAAGAAGATGATCTGCGAGTAATTGTGGTTTCATGCTATTGATTGTTTAAGAGGTTGAAATGAGTGAGGAAGAAATAAAATTTCTCAGTTTTGATGAAGCTGCACGACTTGTTGCAGCCATTCAGGAAGAAGAGGATATTGAGCAGGAAAATCGTCGGATATTGACAGTTTATAATCACGATGACAAGGAGTTGTGCTGGTTTGATTTTGAGGAAGTTATTGATGCTGTAGGTGACGTTCCCAAGGGAGAGCTGAAGGAAGCTGTCCAGAATTATATCCTTTCACATATTCCGGACTGGGCTCTTGAGATTTAGGTCATAGTAATTACGCCTTAAGTCATGAGAAGCCATTCTTCAAATGGAATAGGGAAAAGAATACAGTGTGAGGAGTCCCCAATAGTGTATTCACTGCTTATCTCTTTGCCTTGCCGAAAAACAGAAACCGGCCGGTCTGCGGAAACCACCACCACAATAGTTTCAGGATATTGAGCAGTAAACCGCAGGGCGGAATTGTATCTCGCTCCGCGGGCCCGGTTTTCGTTCTTTATTCTATGGCCGTCCAGGAGACAGGCAAAGGAGTGGAGATGGAGATCTGTGCGTATGTGCAGTGCTCCATCCACCTTCGCCAAGGCTCCGGCAAGCATCAGTTTGTTCCTGTCATGAAGGTCAAGGGGCGGGGTAAGGCTTTGTCCGGCCGTATCCGCCGGTTTTTCTGCCAGGTCAAGGACAAAGGTGCAGCCGAATGTATTATCTTCCGCGTAATGAACCAGAGTGGCCACGATTTTAAAAAGATCATTTCTTGTTGCGGTATCAAGTTCAAAATCCAGAAGTGCCTCTTCTACTTCAAACAGTTTTGCCCTGTGGGTATTTGAACTGTAACTGCCATCCTGAAAACTGCAGATAACTTCATCATTGTCTTTTAAAAAACCGAACCGTCCCTGGAAATCTGCGGTAATGTGGAACTGGTGTATCGGATTGGTAGCTATCCCGAGAATGGTTGTTCCATTGGAGACAAGGTGGTGCGTGCTGTGTTCCACTGCCTGGAGAAGTTTTCGTACATGTTTGAAATTACTTAACAGTGGTCTTTCGCTTGCATGAAATCTGACAAGAAAATGTATCTCTTTCAGAAATCTGGGTTCAATAAATGTCAATTTTCCAAATGGTCTTGCCCCTTCTTCATTGGTTTTGGAGATCCCAAGAACCGCATCAAGGACAGGATATATTCTGATCTGACAGTCCGGGCCAAGGCTCTGATTGGCCTTGTCCACAATATAGTCATGTACTGCATGACTTGAATACTCTCTTAGAAAACTGCCGGAAATTCCAGTATAGAGGGTCGAGTCGTTGGCAACATCGTGAGAAAATCTCAATACGGCGTGTTCAAGCCAGCATTCGGTCGGTCCTGTGGAACAGAGATTGGGATGATGTTCGGTGAACCACATCTGATAAAAAACGGGAGCGGAACTGCCTCCGCAGGAAATCAGCCCGTCAAGTTGCAGGTTGGCGAGAGGATCAATCAAGTTGAAAGAATGGCCAGATTTTTTCTCTTCAATATTTTCCTCCCATTCACTGTTTTCCAGGTAGATATTTTTCAATTTTGGTTCGTATCCACGAAGAAGATTCTGCGGGTCACAGACCTGCAGTTTCCGGCTCCGTTTCAAGGAAAAGATTACTGCAGCCCGACTCTGTTTGGAAAAGAGGGACAGGCCATCCCTCAGGCCGCTGAGGGTATCCATGATGCATCTGTTAATAAATGATGTGGTCGGCAAAATAGTGATGTCCCAGGTCAAGGTATGACTTGTGATTCAATAAACTGCCCGCTGTCCGGATCACGATATCGTACGATGGCGCTTATGGTCCCCTTGAGCGGCGAGCGAAGTCGGATTGAGATTGAAAGTCTGCGGTCTGAAATATTTCTGAACAGCCATTTGATTTTCCCCGATGATCTCTTTTTGGCCCCTGGAGAGGTCGTCAGTATAAAATTACTTGGATCGAGGAACTGCTCAACGATGAGATTTACAGGTCTGCGGGAGGATATGTTCAGTTCCAGAACGATCTGTTTCCCGGAGGCGGAACTGTAGGTTCCGTCAATAAAGGTTTCTGCTTTTGTGTTTCCGTTAGAGAAGAGAACCACAAATAAAATGAAAAGTGCTAACAGGGGTCGATTTTTCAGTTTGAGAATAAAAGAGGACATGCGATTATAAAACTCCTATTCTGAAATTTCGAACATGTCGGTCTGACGGTTCCAGCGGTAGCCTGATCCCAGCCAGATTTCTTCTATCATGTCCATATCAAGTTTCAGTCCTTTGATGTCACTGTAAAGATCGTAGACAGCCAGAATCTCACTGTCACTTATGATATTGTCACTGTTGGTGTCAGCCCAATGGTGTTTTCCCAGGATAATTTCGTGGTCACCATTGATGGTTAGACTGTCGGCAGGTCCGTTATTGATGGAAAGTGTTCCCTTGAATACATGTTTTTCTCCAGGCTTTCCTTCGATGGAGACAAGATAGGAAAAGAGTGCCTTGTTTTGGATTTTGAGAAGCCATTTAAGAATTTTCCCTTTTGTGCTGTTGCCGCTTGGCTCTGGGTATACTTTTAAAATACGGCTGCCTGGAGGCAGGGACTCCTTGAGAATAATGGCAATGGAAGACCGGGTTGCACCGTTTACCTTAATAATGACCGGAAAGGGTTGTCCGGCAATGCAATGTCTGGGCAGGATTCGTATTGCATTCAGTTTTGCAGCGGGAGGAGTTTGCAGGAAATAGAACGCAATTGCCACAATAAGAGAGCCGATTGTTGCGGACAGGATAAGTAGAGGCCATGCTTTTTTTATACCATTGTATCTTGAAGCTGGAAGAGATTGCCAGGCGTCCCGGGTGTTTTCCCGGTCTGCCCCAGCCCTTTGTTTTATTACAGGTTCAGTAGTTTCGAGAAGTTCTTCAAGATCCACGCCCAGGGCTTCAGCAAGTTTCAGACCGTTTTCCTTCTTAATGCTTGGATATCTTTTGTTTTCCCATCTTGAAATAGTATCCGTGGTTACCTGTACTGCGGTTGCCACGTAGAGTTGGGTCAGTCCCTGTTTTTCACGCAGCTGCCTGACTTTTGTTCCATCAATTTTTACCATGGCCATGGCGCCATGGGGCAGGTTTTCAGGAACAATCGTTTTTTTCATATTGATTGATATTTGAGGTTTATCGAAATTCAGTGCCCGTGAGCAATCATCAATTTGTATGCTCTTCAATATACCAGTATCTTTTTTGGGAACAAAGCGATAATTAACTGTGGATGGTTTCTTCCTTTGTCAGTCCAGGGTCATGTCGGGTATGAACCGGCCGGACATGGGGCGATTTCACCCCATGTCGTCTGGAAATTCCGCCTTGAGTCAGTATTCTGTCAGTGCATGCCATATAAACCATTAACAACAGAAAAAAGGAGGAAAAATGAAAGCAATGATTGGTTCGATATGTTTCCTGGGCTGCCTGTTATTTTTTGCGACAGGAAGTTTTGCCGCCAGTGCAAAGTGTCAAATTGTACAGATCGAAGGGACAAAAATGGTTCTTGACTGTCCAAAAGGAATAGAACGGTTCCAAGAGAAGGGAACAATAAAAATAAAATCCCTGAAAAAGAAGAAGATTGAGGGATGTTGACAGGAAAGGGTTAAGGCCAGTCAAAACGTACAACATTATCCAGGGGATCGGCTTTCAGGATTCTCACCTGGACCGTGCTGTTTGCAGCTATCTTTCTGCCGGCAGGTTTAGGCAGATCAATGTCCATGAGAATGTCGGTGAGCAGGAGGTTTATCCGTCTGGGGCCCACCTGGATGACAAGTGCGCTGATCAGCTGACCTTTGCGATCTGATAAATATTTAAGCAGCCAGTAGCGCTGTCGAAGGTGGCGGACGTTATTGGCTGCAGCAACAGTTCTGGAGAGAACAGAGGTGAAATCCTTACACATATCCTCGGTAAAACATGGTTCTTTCCTTCTTATGATCGAGTCAAGCTGGTGCTGCATGACAAGATCAAGCAGCCTTCTTATGGGAGAAGTAACAGTTGTATAGTGAGAGACGCCCAGACCGGAGTGCGGCTTGGCGGTTGTGGACAGTTCACCCCGTGGCAGTTGTTTTCTCTGGAGGGTATTTTGAAACAGATCATCGTCCTCTCCAAATACAATTCTGTTTTTCAATTCAGGCTGGGATCTGAAGAGGCCCGGAACCATTCTGTCGGAAACATATCTGGCCGCTTCGCTGTTGGCCAGGATCATCATTTCAGATACGATTGTCCTGGCTGGGGTGTCGCTTTTTCCCAGATTAACGTGAACCTGTCCCTGGTGATCTATGAAAATGTTTACATCGGGAAAGGGCAGGAGAAGGGCTCCCTTTTCAACCCTGCGCTGTCGCAGCTTTTTCCGCAACATATTGAGTATGCCAAGTTCCCTGTCTTTTTCAATCATCCTATCAACTTCATCATAGGTCAATCGTCTGGCAACCTTGATGATTGACGGTATGATCCTCACTCTCAGTATTTCTGCATCCTTTGACAGCAGGATCATGAAACTGAAGGCAGCTCTGATCTCATCCTGAATAAGACTGCATATTCCCTGGGAAAGGTGCCGGGGCAGCATGGGGATCTGCCCTTCGGGGAAATAGATGGAAGTTCCACGGCGCATTGCCTCCTGAAAGAGTGCGTCTCCCGGTCTTACATAATGGGCGACATCGGAAATATGAATACCCACAAGATAATTGCCATCCTGTTCTTCCAGAGTAAGGGCATCATCAAAATCCAGTGTGGTGGGGCCGTCAATAGTTATTGGTGCAAGATGGGTCAGATCAATTCTGCCGGAATCATTGAACAGTTCCTCCTGTCCCCTCTGGAGCAATTGTTCAGCCTGTTGCCTTGCCTCCAGGGAAAAATTGACGGGAAGTTCGTGTTTGAGCAGGGGGATATTTTCATTGGGACCCCATACTCCAGCCTTAACGAGGATATGAAAGGAGTCATGGGGCATGGTGAGGCCCGCTGTTTTCAGGAGTTGTCTCGCCGTATTTGCCTCTTTTGCGTCATTACCGAACACATAATAATCCCTGAGCAGATGGAGAGATTCTCTAAGGAGGGGATCAAGATCATTTTGTGTCCGTTTTCCTGAAAGAATATCCTTGACTGCAGCAGCGCCTTCGTTGATAATCTGCCTTTTTTTCTCTTCTTTTTTGCGTTGAATCTGTAGATTTTCAACCTGTTCCGGGCTGTTGACCTTTATCAGTCCCTCACTGTATTTAAAAAAAAGTCTGTCGTTAAAGACAGATCTTAAAAAGGCAGAAACGCAGTCGTCATTGGAAAGCTCACCAAAAATAAGTTCAGTGAGAAAAGAGGGGCTGAATGATGAATCGGATTCTTCGGAGGTGAGTTCCCAGAGTTCCTGCAGGTCAACAGCCTTCATCAGGTTGTGCCTCTTTTCCGAGATCTCCCTGAGACTACGTATCAGCTCTTCCCGGCTCTGTTCTGTACTGTGTGTATCATTCGAGCAGTGGACAACTCTCGAAAGGGGCAGGTTGACTTCTCTTCCGTTCTGATTGATCAGGCGAAGTCGTTTAGGTTGGCTTTCCACAACCAGGGCACAGATGAATTTACCGTTATCAAGATATTCTATGAGCTTTCCTGTACTAATCATAAAAAATAACTACCCCGATAACCGGAAATTTTTGATCGGTGATTTTGACAGAACATTTTTGTGCCCCTCGGCCAAGGTCAGAATGAGATTTTTCTGAACCTTTTTGTCCTTAAAGTAACGACATTACCTCGGAATTTGCGATTGCGGCCCTGTTACACACCTTCACAGCTTTTTTTAGTCGCCATGGTCTGACTGAGCGGATAAAAGATACCGTGAAAAGCGGGGTCCTGTGAGCAATTACGATAACGAGGAGGCAGTTAGTGCCTGTCCATAGTTGGTCTTTTTGCCCGATATCTCCGTTGCCCGAAAAATTTTATCCTCGGAGGTAAGCGTAGACTCCGATATCAATTATATGCCTACGGTAAAATTTCCCGTGCGCCTTGATCTCGAACAAAAACCCTCATTTCTGGAAAGACACTGGTTAGAGAATGTCATTTTTCCCAAACTTTATGTCATTGTGGAAAATGTCTGTTCCCGGCCAGCCTCTCGGGTCGCGAACGATCAAAAACTCCTTGTCAAAAATCCGGTTATTAAATAAAGGGATTTCCCTTCGAAAAATATATGAAATCTATTTGAGTCGTATTATAGTTTTATTGGTATCCGTTTGTCCATGGATAATGACCAAATTTCGACCAGTATAGTGTGTAATAATTTTTTGCACACATTTATTCTTCTCTTTGTGCAATTATTATTTTTTTGATTACCCGTGAAACTTATCCAGGTTGGAGATGTGCTTGCTTTTCACGGTCTCTTTTGCCTGTGCAGACAGATAAAAGCGAATAAAAGGCATGTAAAAACCTGCAGACACCCTCGACCAAGGTCAGAATGGGGCTTTTTAAAAACAACGTTATCCTTAAGTTGACGACATTGATTCAAAGTTTATAAAAACAAATAGTTATTAACCTTGTGAGTAATTATTCTCAATGAATATCTTTGAAAAACCGGTTAAATCCGGAATGGTGGCAATAGTCGGTCCTCCCAATGCAGGAAAATCAACGCTCATGAATAACCTGCTTGGTCAGAAAATTTCAATTGTGACACCCAAGCCTCAGACAACACGCAACAGAATAGCCGGGATAGTCAATGGAAAAGAGCACCAGATTGTTTTTCTTGACACGCCGGGACTGCATAAATCACGTGAACCGCTCAATATTGAAATGGTGAAGGTGGCCATGGAGAGTCTTGCGGAGGTGGATGCTGTTCTCTTTCTTATTGATGTCTCCCTGCCTCTACCTGAGAAACTGGAAAAGAAAAAGAGGGCGGAATTCCGATCGTATATGGAGCAGGTAAAAAGTCCGGCGATCATGGTTCTCAATAAAATAGACCTTGTTGACAGGAAAAAGATCCTGCCGTTGATTGAAAAGTACAGCAACCTGTTTCCCTTTAATGCGGTCGTTCCCCTTTCAGCACTGACGGGTGACGGAACCGAAAATCTTCTAAATGAGATCACCTCTCTTCTTCCCATGGGCCCCCGGTATTTTCCGGAAGACATTCCAACAGATGCCAGTGAACGTTTTCTTTGCGGAGAAATTATCCGGGAAAAGGTTTTTCTTCTGACCGGCCAGGAAATTCCTTATTCAACTGCAGTTATTATCGATTCCTTTAAAGAAGATACAATAAAGAAACTCATTACCATTCACGCTTCCATCGTTCTGGAAAAGAAATCTCAGAAAGGTATTGTTATTGGAAAAGGCGGGAAAAAACTCGGGGCAATCGGCAGTGCTGCCAGAAAAGATATTGAATTACTGCTGGGTGAAAAAGTTCTTTTGAAACTCTGGGTAAAGGTAAAAAAGAACTGGTCTAGAAATGAACAGTTTCTCAAGGAGCTTGGACTGTAATATACTTCAATACCGAATCCGCTGGCAATTGGACCGAAAGGCAGTTATTGGCGGTTTTCTGTGGTGGTGAATTTTGAAAAGAGATTAAGACTTTTCAGTATGTTATAGGCGCTGCGCAACTGATTATCTTTGAGAAAGCGTTTGGTAAGGGCTGTTTTTGTGGCATTTTCACTTTTTGTTTCCTTATTGTCCGGGCCTGCCAGGTGATGATCCAAATCCTTTTCCTTAATAATTTTTTTAAGTGATTTTTTCCCCCTGGCGGGCGCACAGTTTATAAAGGGAACCTCAACATCCGGAGTTATGCCTTTTGCCTGAATGGAGCGATCATCAGGTGTGTAATAGCGGGCTGTTGTCATGCGCAGTCCTGCGCCATCAGGAAGGGGAATTATTGTCTGGACAGAGCCTTTACCGAAAGTCTGCGTTCCTACGATAATTCCTCTTTTATGGGCCTGGATGGCGCCGGCGACAATTTCCGAGGCACTGGCCGAACCTTCATTGACCAGAACAACCAGGGGATAACTGTTGTCTTCGCCATTGTCATGGGCGTTGAAAACTGTGTTCTGATCTTCTTTTCTCCCTTTTGTGTAGACAATACGGCCGCTGTTGAGAAAAAAGTCGGCAAGAGTTACGGCCTGATGAAGAAGTCCGCCGGGATTGTTTCGGAGATCAACTATCATGCCTTTTAAAGAGTGTTCTTTTTTTAGCTTATGGATTTTTGCCTTGAAGTCCCTTGTCGTATGACTCTGGAAACTCGTTATTCGTACATAGGCAAATCCCGGTGACAGATATTCGGCTTTGACCGACTGAAGAGGAATAATTTCTCTTTCAATAGTGATTTTTTTCAGTTTTTCCCAGCCGGCCCGGTGGATTGCTATGGTCACTTTGGATCCTTTCGGGCCGCGAAGTTTTTTGATTGCTTCGTAAGGACCCATATTCAGGGTTTTGACACCGTTTATTTCGATAATAAGGTCGTTGGCCTTCAGACCGGCACGATCCGCCGGGGTGTCGGCAATCGGGCTAACAATTGTAAGGATATCATTTTTGACGGTCACTTCGATTCCGATACCGGAAAATGATCCTCGTGTTTCTTCCTGGAGTTCTCGAAAATTTTCAGGTGGAAGGTAGCTTGAGTGCGGATCAAGTGAGAAGAGCAGGCCACGTATCGCGCCGTTGATTACCTCTTCCGTATCAATTTTTTCCACATAATTTTCCTGGAGAATGGAAAGGACGTTGGAGAAAATTTCGAGCTGTTTATAAGTAGCCTCTTTTTCTTTCTGGGATATTTCAGCTCCTGCCAAAGAGGAAAAGAGAAGAGAAACTGCAAAGATACAAAAAGTGATTCTGGAGATGGATTGAAAATATGGAACCATTTTTTCCTCAATAAATCCTGAAAATACTTCTTTCCTGAACCCTGCATCCGGAAAATGGAAAATACGCGCATATGACTGATGTGATACGCGCTTTTTAGTTTCACCGTTTCTGGACCTCGAACGAAAAAAATCATTTTTCGAGGAATCTCACAGGATTCGGGTCTTACCCACCTGTCCTTTCCTCGGCTGAGGCCAGTCTGTTAGGATCCAGCCACAGGAGCGGGTCGAGAGATTGTTTCCCATGGCGAATCTCAAAATAGAGTCCTTCATCAAAAAGCATAGCCGTGTCCCCCATGATACCTATAACCGTATCCGGGTGAACCACATCACCTTTTTTCACAAGAAGTTTTTCAATCCTTGATGTGACGGTGTAATACTGAAATCCATGGTGTATAACTATAGTATTACCATACCCACGTAAATATCCAGAAAAAATTACCAGTCCCTTGCTTACCGGTCTGATTTTTGTCCCGTTTTCCGCCTTCAGGGTGATGCCGTTTGATTTCCGTAATATACCAAGCTTGTTCTCAGTTTCCTGACCAAAAAGGGTTATAATGATTCCATCAACTGGAGGGGGCAGATTACCCTTGTCGGCCAGAAAGGTGTCTTCTCCGGTGTGATACCTGTTTTTAAGGGCTACCAAGGCACCGGACAGTTTTTCTGCTGCCTCCTGCATCTCTTTTATGGCCTGTTTATGCAGTTTTGCCTGGGTTCGGATATGAACAAGAAGCTGCTGCTTTTCGTTTTTTGTGGCGGTTATTTTTTTTCTTTCCTGAAGGACCTGATCGATAAAGTTCTGGAGGACATATTTTTCAAGTGTAAGTGCTTTCCGGGCACGCTCAAGATCGCTGATAGTTTCCCTGTAAACTCTTATGACATCCTGGTCATAGCGGATAAGAGTGTCAAAGGCGTCATGAAATTGCAGGAGTTCCGGAAGAGTTCTGGTTGAGAACGTGACGTTGAGCAACCCTATATCTCCCATTGTGTAATATGCTTTGATTCTTTTCTTGAGGTGATTTTCAACGATATTTTTTTCTGTACGGATTTTTGCCAGGGCTTTGCCCTCTTTTTTTATGAGTTTCTGCTGGTCAGCCATGCGTTGCTGCAGTTTTTTCAGCTTTGCATGCTGTTCTGCAAGTTTTTTATCGAGAATTTCCAGTTCCTGGAGAAGATTTCTTTCCTTTTTCTCTTCCTCTTTAATTTTATCTTCATGGGTATTGATTCCATGCTGCAGCCGTCTGATTTTTATACGGTAATTTGCAACATCCTGATTTGTTACATTGTTAACGGACGAGGCCTGAAGAGTTGAGGCAAAAAAGAGATTTGCGAAAATGAGTAAAGAAAAGCAGAGGGAGATGGGCACAATCCGGAATGATGCCCAGGGTCTAGTCTGTATCAATTCTGCTGTTATCTGTAATTTACACATTATCTGCATGTGGTGTATTTCGTCATTGTAACCGTGAGGTTTTCTGCACCTGCTCAGAATCAGATACGCAGAAATTTCTGCATGGTTGAGTAACTTCCAAGGGTACAGAGAAGAATCGACACACCAATAATCGTCAGACTGACAACCGGCGGGAAAAATGAAAATTCAAAAAGATTAAGCAGACCCGGCCCGGAAAAGCGTAGTTTGATCCACTGGAAAAGGATATAGAGTGAGCAGATTCCTATAGTGGATCCCAGAATTCCCTGGAGGACACCTTCGAGAAGAAATGGAATACGAATATAATTGTTGGTGGCTCCGACAAGCTTTAACAGTTCCAGCTCATCGTGTCTGCCGAGAATTGTCAACCGGATCGTATAGGCAACCATAAATATGGTTGTCAGGATGAGAAGGGTGCCGCTGAGGAGGACCACTATGGAAAGCAGTTTTGTGAAATAATAAAAACGTTCCACCCATTCCTGGCCATACTGCACTTTCAGAGTTCCCGGCAGTCTCGCCAGGTATGCTGAAAACAGCTTGACCTGGTTAAGGCTGCGCAGGTTTTTCATGGGAGTGACTTCAATGGACGGCGGGAGGAAATCTTTTGGCATATCGTTGAGCACATCCTGGTTTTCCCCGAGCTGTTTTGAAAATCTTTCATATGCTTCCTTTCTGGAGATAAATCTGATCTCCTCCACCTTGTCAAAGGTGGTTATTTTATTTCTCAGCTGCTGCTTGAGTTCCGGACCGGGTTCATCTTCCAGATAGACAATCAGGCGGAGATCATCACCCAACCGTTCACCCAAATGGAGCATGTTGGTGTAGATAAGGTAGAAAAAAGCGAATATCAGGACAGAAAGGGATACCGTCAGTAATGTCATCATCTGGGATGCCCAGGTCTGGCGAAGGTTACGACCGACCTGCCTGATAACGGTAAACCAGAAACTCATCGGGTTGATCCTCCCTTGATGGAGTGGGTTATGCCATTTCGCAGTTCCATAATTCTGTATGGTGTATTCCGGTAGATTGTTTCATCATGGGTGGCTATAACAACGGTGGCTCCGGCTTTATTACATTTTGTCAGCAGCTTCATTACTTTTTCCGTGGTTATTGCATCCAGATTCCCGGTTGGTTCATCAACCAGGATTATGGTGGGAGAATTGGCGATGGCCCTTGCCAGTGTAATACGCTGCTGCTCACCCCTTGAAAGCTCGCCGGTAATGGTGTCGTGTTTATCTGAAAGATCAAGCTGGGCCAGAAGATCTTTAACTCTTTTACGTATTATCTGGGGTTTTTTATAGGAGACTTCCATTGAGATGGCGATATTTTCGGCTGCTGTTCTGTCCGTGAGAAGCTTAAAATCCTGGTAGGCAACACCGATTTTCTGCCTGAGACGGGCAAGCTTATACCCTTTGAGCTGATGGATAGGCAGGCCCGAGACTTCTATGAGTCCGTTTGTGGGGAGCTCCATGCTGCTGATGAGTTTGAGCAGCGTTGTTTTTCCCGCACCACTCATGCCGATAATAAAGAACATTTCCCCGTTTGATATTGAAAGAGAAATATTTCTCAGAGCAATCACATCCGGGGGGTAAAGTTTTGAAACCTTGATCATTTCGATCATGGTTTCAGTGGTGTGTGAGACATTGTTCTTCATTAATATTTAGGATCTCCAGTAAATGCAGTTCCGGGGTAATGAAAATATAAAAGCCACCTTGAGAATTTCCCTTTCGCCAGATTTCGGTGTACAGGGAAATGAAAAATTTATATTTACTCAAAAAGTGAATGGCTAAATTTTCTTAATATATCATAATATATTGAAATTAAATCATAATTCCATTTTTTCATTTTCTGAAGTGTAGGGTTTAGGCCATATGCTGACTTTTTGATTTCCAAGTTCCCTGGCCACAAAAGAAAATTCTATTATTCGAGACACTATCCGGTTTATGATAGCATAAAAAAATGACCAAAACAGGAAAAATATAAAATATTCAATAGATAAACGCAATATATCAATGAGGGTAGTTACTCCATTCGTGGAAAATTTGCAAACTGGACAGGATCAGTTTGTAAGAATCTTTGGCTGGTTGGGTTTTGCCGGTACTCAGAACGATATTTTCCCACAAAGATCCATATTTTCAACTTCTTTTAAGGGTTGTTCCGGATAAATAAGTGATTTTAGCTTGCAACTTGGTTTGCAGTTGGTATTTTTGTATGTTTGACTGAAAAATAGATCATCATGGATTCAGGATATTACAGAAAAGGAGAGAAGAATGGATTACAGGGACACCCTTAATCTACCCAGAACCAGTTTTAAGATGAAAGCCAATCTTGCCCAGAAAGAGCCAATGGCTCTCAAGCGCTGGGAGAAAGAGAATCTCTATAAAAGAATTCAGGACAGCAGTGAAGGAAAACCGGTTTTTATCCTCCATGACGGTCCTCCCTATGCCAATGGCCATATTCATCTTGGTACGGCATTCAATAAAATTCTGAAAGATATTATTCTTCGCTCCAAACGAATGGCCGGTTTCAATGCCCCATATATTCCAGGCTGGGACTGTCATGGTCTGCCAATTGAGCATAATGTGGATCTGGAACTCGGTGAGAAAAAGAAAACCATCCCTAAACTTTCCAAGAGAAGCGCATGCAGAAAATACGCTGACAAATGGATTAAAATCCAGAAGGGCGAGTTCAGACGCCTTGGTGTCATCGGGGATTGGGATGATCCATATCTGACTATCAATTATGCGTATGAAGCAGCGATTGCCAGGGAATTTAACAAATTTCTCCTTTCCGGTTCTGTTATTAGAAATAAAAAGCCGGTTTATTGGTGCTCAACCTGCACCACCGCTCTTGCTGAAGCGGAAGTGGAATATCATGATCACAGCTCGCCTTCAATCTATGTTAAATTCAAGGTGAAAGATGACTGTTCAGATATTGCTCCGGAACTGGGCGGTGACAATACTTATGTGGTCATCTGGACTACAACTCCCTGGACGTTACCGGCTAACCTCGCAGTGGCTCTCCATCCTGACTTCACCTATGCGGCCGTCGAAGTGAACGGTGAAACCTGGATTCTTGCAGAAGATCTGGTACAGAGGGTGATGGTGGAAATGGAGATAGAGGAATATAGAGTCAAGGCCACTTTTGCCTCCACCAAATTTGAAAAGAGAACATGCCGTCATCCTTTCATGGAGCGGGATTCACTTTTTGTCCTGGCGGATTATGTGACAACTGATGCGGGTACCGGTTGTGTTCATACTGCCCCCGGGCATGGTGCGGATGATTATCAGACCGGCCTTCGCTATGGCCTTGATATCCTTTCTCCTGTGAATCATGAAGGAGTTTATACGGAGGAGGCCGGTAAATATGCGGGGCAAAAGGTTCCTGATGTCAATGGTTTGATTAACAGTGATATGGCCGGGGCTGGAGTCCTTGTCCATGAATCGACTGTTCAGCATAGTTACCCCCATTGCTGGCGCTGCAAAAAGCCGGTTATGTACCGTGCCACCCCCCAGTGGTTTATTTCAATGGAAAATAACGGCCTGCGTGACAGGGCGCTTGCCGCCATTAAAGAGGTGGAATGGGTTCCATCCTGGGGAATGCAGCGAATTTACTCAATGGTTGAAGGGCGCCCTGACTGGTGTCTTTCCAGACAGCGGAGCTGGGGCGTACCTATTACTGTCATCAGCTGCCGTTCATGCAGGGAAGTTGTTAAAAATGAGAAGGTTGTTGAAAAAATCGATGAACTTTTTCTCAAAGAGGGTGCGGATGCATGGTTCAGTCACGAAGTGGAGGATTTTCTCCCCGGGAACATGACCTGCACCAAATGCGGAGGCAGTGATTTTTTCAAGGAGGATGATATTCTCGATGTCTGGTTTGACTCCGGTGTTAGTCATGCAGCGGTCTGTGAGGAGCGTCCGGAACTGCACTCTCCCGCGGATCTTTACCTGGAGGGCAGTGATCAGCACAGGGGCTGGTTCCAGAGTTCTCTTCTGGTTTCGACAGGCACAAGGGGACGGGCTCCGTTTAAAGGGGTTCTGACCCATGGATATGTGGTTGACGGCCAGGGAAAGAAAATGTCGAAATCCGTTGGTAATGTCGTGGCGCCCGGCGAAGTCATAGAAAAATACGGAGCGGAGATCCTCCGGTTGTGGGTGTCCAGTGAAGAGTATCGGGATGATATCAAGGTCTCGGATGAAATTCTCAAGCAGGTTTCCGAATCCTACCGGAAAATCAGAAACACCATTCGTTATATGCTGGGGAATCTGAGTGATTTTGATCCTGAAGAAAATTCTATCCCCCACGACAAACTGCCGGAACTGGATCGCTGGGCCCTGGCGAGGTTTGATGAGCTGCTGAACAGGGTTAAGAAAAATTATGAACAATATGAGTTTCATGCTATTTACCAGAGTCTCAATTATTTCTGTGGCATAACCATGAGCTCTTTCTATCTGGATATTCTCAAGGACAGGCTTTATGTTTCCGGCACCGATTCTTACCTGCGCCGCTCGGCCCAGACCGTTCTTTTTACAATTCTTGACGGTCTGCTGAGACTGCTCGCTCCCGTTCTCTGCTTTACTGCTGAAGAGGCGTGGAATCACCTCTATTCCCTTGATCAGAACGCACCTCTTGAGCAGGGAGTGTTTTTTGCTGAGTTTCCAGAGCGACCTGACAGCATCGAATATGATAAGGATATAATGGACAAATGGGAACAGCTCATCCGGGTCCGGTCGGAGATCACAAAAGCACTGGAAATTGCCAGGCGTGAAAAGGTTATTGGTCACTCTCTGGAAGCGGAAGTGCTTCTTCAGTCGGAAGGGGATCTGAAAAAATTTCTGGAATCTGAATGGGAAAGAATAAAAGAGATTTCCATTGTCTCGGAGCTTTCTCCGTTTGATGACGAGAAGAAAGGAGGAATCCTGTTTGAAAGTGAGGAGCTGGAAGGATTGAAGATTCGCGTTGTGCCGGCTCCAGGAGAAAAATGTGAGCGGTGCTGGATTCGTTCCGTTACTGTCGGGAAGGATCAGAACCATCCACAAATATGTGAAAGATGTGCGGGGGTTGTTTCCTGAGATGGTCTATTTTTTATTTCTGGGAATTGCAGTCTGTGCCGATCAACTGAGCAAGCAATGGATACTCGGTTCTTTCCAGCTCTATGAATCGCGGGAAATTATTCCCTCTTTTTTCCACCTGGTGTATGTGACAAACAGTGGTGCGGCGTTCAGTATGTTTGCTGATGTTGATTCTCCCTGGAGACATTTTTTTTTCCTGGGTGTCGGAACTCTTGCCATTGTCGGTCTGACCGTAGCCTGGTACAGGTTGAAGAGAGAAAACAGTCTTTATGGTATCGCCCTGGGACTGATCAGCGGTGGAGCGGCCGGTAACATAATTGACAGAATACGATATGGGTCAGTGGTCGATTTTCTTGATTTTCAATTCAAGGGATATCACTGGCCGGCCTTCAATATCGCCGACTCGGCGATTTGTGTGGGGGCTGGGCTTTTTCTTATCATAAATATTATCGAAGTTCGGAAAACAGCAAATGAGGTGAAGTAAATGAAACTGGCAGTGCTTTTTCCCGGCCAGGGATCTCAATATATTGGAATGGGGCAGGAGTTCATTGAAAAAGATCGTGAATATGGTGAGTTGATGGCCATGGCCGAGGCTGCATGTGACCTGAATCTGAACCGCCTGTGTGGGGAGGGACCTCTTGAGGATCTCACCAGGGTGGCCAATCTGCAGCCGGCCATTACCATCACCAATCTGATATGCTGGCATGCATTTTTAAAAGATGGAGGTGGTGAGTTCGTAGTAAACTGTTTTGCCGGGCACAGCCTGGGTGAATATTCCGCCCTGTACGGTGCGGGAGTTCTCTGTGCCGAAGATACCCTGAAGCTTGTCAGCAGGAGAGGGATGTTGATGGAAAGAGAAGGGAGCGCCAATCCCGGGGGAATGCGGGCGGTTCTCGGTCTGAGTGTTGAGGAAATTGAAGAGGTGATCAACGGGTGCGATAAAGGTGGTGTCGTAACGGCCGCAAATCACAACACGCCTCTGCAGATTGTTATTTCCGGAGATATGGAAGGTCTTGATGCGGTAACCTCTCTTGTTGAGGAAAAAGGCGCGCGGGTTATTCCGCTGAATGTGAGCGTTGCCAATCACTCTCCCCTCGTGGCGGGTGCTGTGTCTGATTTTGCAGAATATATGGAAAAGATAGAATTCAAAGCACCCAGAGTGCCTGTTTATTTCAATGTTTCGGCAGAACAGGAAGAAGATACAGAAAAAATCAAATCGATGATGGCCAGGCAGATAGCGTCCAGAGTGAGGTGGTGTGAGATCATACAATCCATGCTGGCAGAAGGTGTTGATACTTTTATTGAAGTGGGCCCTAAATCAGTGCTCAAAGGGATGATGCGGAAAATTGTTCCAAAGGGGGAAAAAGTGACGACACTGCAGTTCGACTCTCCCAAATCACTGGAGGCCTGTCTGGAAAAACTGCGTAGTTGTGCTGCAGGTTGAGGAAATTCCCATGATAAAAAAATACCTGCGCCAGGTGCAGGCGGGGGAGGATCTCAGCTTTGAGCAGGCAGTTGCGCTGATGGAATGCACTTCCCCCTCCGAACTGTACAATGCTGCTGACGAGTTGCGGAAAAGTATCCATGGCAATATTTTTGATCTTTGTTCTATTGTCAATGCAAGATCCGGCAGGTGTTCAGAGAACTGTAAGTTCTGTGCCCAGTCTTCCCACTACGAAGTTGATGTGACAACCTATGATATTGTTGCCGGTGAAACCGCTTTAAAGATGGCACTTCAAAACGAGCAGCAGGGTGTCAGGCGATTCTCCCTCGTTACTGCCGGCCGGTCTGTTTCTCATTCTCTTCTTGATGAGATTGAAACAATTTATCAGTTGCTCGAAGAAAAAACCACCATGCTTTTCTGTGCGTCCATGGGGTTTCTTACCAGGGAAAAAGCCGAGAGATTAAGGGCCATGGGTGTTCGGAGATACCATTGCAACCTTGAAACCTGCCGGAGTTTTTTCAAAGAGGTATGTACAACACATACCTGGGATGAAAAAGTTGAAACAATACAGATCGCCCGTCAGGCCGGAATGGATATCTGTTCCGGCGGGATCATCGGTATGGGAGAAAGTGCCCGTCAGCGGCTTGAACTGGCCTTTGAACTGCGTGATCTTGGTATTCTTTCAATCCCCATCAATATTCTGACCCCCATTGCCAATACACCTTTTTCACACCTGAAACCTCTTGGTGTTGGAGAGGTGCTGACCACCATAGCCATGTTCCGGTTTATCAACCCCGGAGCTGTCATCAGGCTGGCAGGTGGCAGAAATCTTCTTGGAGGTCAGCAGAGCCGCTGTTTTATGTCAGGTGCCAATGGTGCCATTGTCGGTGATTACCTGACGACGGCTGGTAACAGCCTCAGGGAAGATGTCAGGATGGTGAAGAATCTCGGTTTTGATATTAACGGGGATGAATAGATGAGTTCACCGGAGAATTGCGACAAGAGAGCAGAGGAAATACTGGCTTTTGACCGGAAACATCTCTGGCATCCCTACACCTCCATTGAAAAACCACTCCCTGTATTTCTTGTTGAGTCTGCTGACGGCTGCAGGATCAGGCTCAATGACGGGAGGGAACTCATTGATGGTATGGCTTCCTGGTGGTCGGTAATCCATGGCTATAACCATCCTTATCTCAATAATGCCATCAAGGAACAGGTGGATAGCCTGGCCCATGTGATGTTCGGTGGCTTAACCCACGAACCGGCGGTTACCCTGGCAAAAATGCTGATTGAACATATGCCGCAAGGCCTCAACCGGGTGTTTTTCTGTGATTCCGGATCGATCGCGGTTGAAGTGGCCATGAAGATGGCCATGCAGTACTCTTTTGGACTGGGGATAAATGGCAAAAACAGGTTTCTCACTATCCGGTCAGGATATCATGGGGACAGTTTTCACGCTATGTCAGTCTGTGATCCTGTGGGAGGAATGCATTCCATATACAGGGGAGTCCTGCCGGAATATTATTTTGCAGATACCCCCCGCTGTCGTTTTTCCGAAGATTGGGATGAAGGTGATATTGAATCTTTTGAAACCTTGATCCGTAATAATCATCAACGTATCTGTGCTGTTATTCTGGAGCCGATTGTCCAGGGTGCCGGGGGAATGAGGTTTTATCATCCGCAATATCTGCGAAAGGTCAGGGCGTTATGTGACGAGTTTGAAGTCCTGATGATAGCAGACGAAATCGCAACCGGATTTGGTCGTTCAGGTGAGCTGTTTGGCTGTGATCATGCAGGGGTTACCCCTGACATCATGTGTTTGGGCAAGGCGCTCACAGGTGGTTATATGAGTATGGCAGCGGTTGTGGCCGGGGAGCATGTCGGCCGGGTTCTGTCCGAAAACGAGCCTGGTGTTTTCATGCACGGTCCCACTTTTATGGCCAATCCACTGGGTTGCCGGGTGGCTATCGCCTCTCTCGAACTGCTCTTTGGTTCAGACTGGCGGGCAGGTGTTAAAGCGATTGAATCTGAACTAAAAAAGGGACTTGCTCCCTGCAGGCAGTTGGAAACTGTTGCCGATGTCCGTGTTCTCGGGGCAATCGGGGTTGTTGAGCTTAAAAAACCGGTCGATATGGAACGCATCCAGAAACGGTTTGTCGAACATGGTATATGGGTCAGACCTTTTGGCAGACTTGTCTATGTAATGCCCTCTTATATTATCAAAAATGATGAACTGGAATTCCTGTTGACAAATATTTTAAGAGTTCTGGAAATTGAGGCGGACTCATGAGTTCATATAATGACAGACTTCTGCAACTTGAAAATACGGGAAGACTGCGTTATCTCAAGCCTCTCTCCGGACGTGAAGGCTGTCATGTATGGTATGAAGGCCACAGAATGCTCAACATGACTTCCAACGATTACCTGGGGTTTGGAGGCGACAGGGGGCTGCATGAAAGGTTTTTCACAGACGTTAAAGAGCGGTGTTCTCTGGATCAATTCGGTCTCGGGTCGACCTCGTCGCGGCTTCTGAGCGGAGACTCGGAGGTTGCCCGGAGGCTGGAAAATCGTCTTCGGGAGGTATATGGCAGAAGTGGCTGTCTTCTCTTCAACTCCGGATATCATGCAAATATAGGTATCCTTCCTGCACTGCTGGGCAGAAAAGACCTTGTACTCAGTGATAAACTGAATCATGCATCCATAATGGATGGTATGAAACTGTGTCCTGCCGCCTGTAAACGGTATCGTCACCGGGATTATGAACATCTTGTTTCGCTCTTGAAAAGTAAGCGAAAACAGTTCGACAAGGCAGTTATCGTCAGTGAGTCAGTCTTCAGTATGGATGGTGATGTTGTTGATATCGGCAAGCTGGTTGCCATTAAGAAAGAATTTAACTGCACTCTCTATCTTGATGAGGCTCATGCCATTGGCCTTTACGGAAAAAAAGGTCTGGGTATGGCAGAGGAGCAGGGCTGTCTGAACGATGTTGATTACCTTGTGGGAACATTTGGCAAGGCTCCGGCATCCATGGGAGCCTTTATTATCTGTGCAGAAGAAGTCACTCGATATCTGATTAATCACAGTCGGTCGTTTATATTTACAACAGGTTTGCCTCCGATCATTCATAACTGGAACCTGTTTATCATGGAAGAGATTCTTCTGTGTGAAAAAAAACGGTATCACCTTCAGTCTCTTGCCGGAAAGATGCGGGCGGAGCTGGTCAAAAATGGTTTGGTTACGGATGGTTCCACTAATATTGTTCCCGTAATGATTGGCGAAGATAGATTGACTGTAACGCTTGCGGAAATGATGCAGGAGAAAAAATATCTTGTTTTCCCGGTAAGACCACCGGCCGTTCCCGAAGGTACCGCCAGATTCAGGTTGTCACTCACTGCCGGTATGAAGTGGGATGACATAAAAGCATTTCCACAACAGCTTGCGGAGGCTATGAGCCGGAGCCGGTCATAGGAGTACAGAATTTTGAGATACATATGGCTTCATAAAAAGATGTGTGATACCCTGGTTGTTTTTTTCAACGGCTGGGGAATGGATGACAGACCGTTTCGACCGCTTGATGCGGAAGAATATGATGTCTGCATGTTTTTTGATTATCGCACCATGGAGATAGACTTGAATTTGGAGGCTGTCTTCACTGCCTATAAAGAAGTGATTCTGGTAAGCTGGTCCATGGGTGTCTGGGTCGGGCAGAAAATATTTGGTCGAAAAAAAAAATTATTCACCAGGACAATTGCCATCAATGGAACTCTTTGTCCTGTTGATGATAATAGAGGCATCCCTGCAAAAATCTATGATGACACCCTGGCGGAATTCGGGGAGAAAGCCAGGAAGAAGTTTTACCGCCGGATGTGCAGGGAAAAGACAAATCTGAGAAAATTTCTGAATAATCAACCAGAAAGAAGCCTTGCCGGTCAGCGTGAAGAGCTGGAGATACTCAGGAAGAGGAGTGACTGCGTTCCGGTCGGCCTCTCTGTATATGATGAAATTATTATCGCAGAGAATGATTGGATTGTCCCCACCCGGAATCAGTTATATTTCTGGAAAAACATGGCGGTTGTGACTTTGCCTGGGTTTCATTTCCTTTTTTACGAATGGCAAAGCTGGGACCAGCTTGTCTGCCCTGTTATACGATACAATGAAAGTAGTTCTGGATAAAGAACGTGTTGCTGAGTATTTTGGGTCATGCCTTGAAACATATGAGGACAACGCCACTGTTCAGCAGGAGATCAGCAGACAGTTTTTTAATCTGCTGTCCCGATATGAGATTTCAGGGTTTTCTAGAATTCTCGAAATCGGTTGCTGCACCGGTTTTCTGACGGAATTAATCTGTTCGGCACACTCTGTAAAAACGATCTGGCTCAATGATATTGTTCCTGAATTCTGCTCAGTTACTGCAGAAAGGATAAAGGAAAATGTCAAAGAAGTACGTCTTTTTCCAGGAGATATTGAAGAGAAGATTCTACCGAAAGGACTCGATATTGTTCTTTCCTCCTCGACTTTTCAATGGCTTCAGGATCTCGAAAGACTCTTTGCCCGAGTTTATGGTTGTCTGAATGAAGGTGGCATTTTAGCTTTTTCTCTCTTTGGTCCGGGCACCATGGAGGAAATCCGTTCACTCACCGGAAGGGGCCTGCCTTATCTGGACCACTCAGAACTTCAAAAAATAACAGCTTCCTTTTTCGATCTTGTCCACATCCACCGGGAAAGAAAATGTATTTATCTGCCGTCTGTCAGAGCGGTGCTTCGGCATATTCAGAAGACCGGTGTCGGTGGACTTGGCAGGTCCGGGTGGGGAGTTTCAGAATTCAGAAAGTTTGAAAGTGAGTATAAAGCGAGGTTTGAAACAGATCTCGGGATTCCCGTGAGCTATGTGTCAACTTTTGTAATTGCCCGAAAAACCAGGGAATAAAATAACAAAAATGAAGAAGGTTTACTGTATAACGGGCATTGATACGGATATTGGTAAAACTGTCGCTGTCGGTCTTCTGGCGAGGGCATTGCTGAAAAAGGGCATCAGGGTGATCACCCAGAAAATAGCCCAGACCGGGTGTATGGATGTCAGTGATGATATCCTGGCTCACAGGCAGATAATGGGGATTGATCTATCTGACATGGACAGGGATAACCTGACATGTCCCTACCTGTTTCCAGTCCCCTGTTCTCCACATCTGGCTGCGAAGCTTGATGGCAGAAAAATTGATATTAACAGGATCAGGAGGGCGACTGCTCTTCTCCTGGAACAGTTCGATGTGGTGCTTCTCGAAGGAGCCGGTGGTTTGTCGGTTCCCCTGACGGAGGATTTTCTCTTTGTTGATTATCTGCAGAAAGAACAGTATCCTCTCATCCTCGTGTCCAGTCCGAAGCTTGGGTCCATCAATCATACTCTCAACAGCCTGGAGCTGGCCCGGAGAAGAAATCTGCAGGTTGTTGCTCTGCTTTATAACCGGTTCATTGATGAAGACGAGAGGATTGCCGTTGATTCTAAGGAAATATTTAAGAAATATATGATAAAAAATAGTTTTTCGGGGCCGGTAATTGACTTTTACCCGCTCCCGGAGTATCGGAATGGAACAATTCCATTTCCTGATTTCCAGGGTGTTTTTAATGAATTATAAGATAAAAAAACAGTGTCTGACCTGTAAATATTACAGGCTGAAAAATAGTGGAAGCGGTGTTTGTCGAGCAGACAGAAAAAACAGTCCGGACTATCCGGTAAAGACAAATGAAGACAGTTGCAGCATGTGGCTGGACTGCGGTCAACAGTATTATATCCGGGTAGGATGGATCAAGGCTCGACTTGCTGAAAAGTGAGAAAATGGTAAATAAACTGTCTTTTCTTGGTAATATGAAGAATATGTGTTATTCATGTCGGTTTTCAATGATTTTGAGCTGGCGGGAATTTGTATTTCCCTGCATAGGCAAGTTCAGCGTCTGCGCCTGTCTACCCGAAGATGTGGGGTTCAATTGTGCTGACGTATTCGCTGCTTCAAGCCATTGATGAGTATTCACGGTCTCTTTTGCCCTCACAGGCAGGTATAAAATTCAGTTATAGAGTGAGAATGAACAGGATTCCCGGCCCGGTAAAGCTGATAATAAAAATCGTCCTCAGCATCGCTTTCTTTTCGGTGCTGCTTTCTTTTGTACGGGGCAATGAACTGCTTGATCTTTTTTCCCGGATCAACTGGGTGTTTTTTATCCTGTCATTTGTTGTAACCGTTATCATGGTTGCAGCAAGTTGTGCAAAGTGGAAGCTGATTCTCGATTTGAAAGACGATATTCCGTATCGCGAGTTGTTTCGGATTTACATGGTCGGGTACTTTTTTTCTAATATTCTCCCCTCCACCGTAGGGGGTGATGTTGTTCGCTCATACTATGCGGGAAGATTGATTGAGAATCAGGGATACTCAGCAGTCAGTGTCTTTGTTGAGCGTTTTTCGGGTATCTTCTTTCTTTTTTTCCTTGTAACAGTGGCCCCTCTCTTTAAAACCGGACTTTATCGGAGTCCTTATATTTTGTTTCCGGCACTGGCTGGGGCCTGTTTTGCCATGATCACCATCTGGGTCTGGAAGGCAAAAAATCCTTTTGCACTGCCTGACAGAATTGCCAGGTTTTTCCTGGCCTTACTGAGAAGAACCGGCGATGTTACTTTGCTGGGATTTTTAAAAAAATTTGCCGACACTCTGGAAAGACTGTATTCAGGCATTATTGATCGTTTGAAAAAGCTGAGAAAGGAACTGGATGTTGCACTGGCCGCAGTAAAGGAAAACAAACGTTTTCTCCGGCGTCTCATCTACCTGACTGTCCTGTTTTATCTTCTTACGTGGGTGAATGTGTATACAGCCTTTATGGCATTTGATGTTCATGTTGATTTTCCGGCTATTTGTGCCATTGTTCCGGCAATAATGCTGGTTGCCCATGTGCCGGTTACATTGCTGGGAAATCTTGGTTATTTTGAATCAGTCTTTGTTTTCTATTTTTTGCTTGTGGGGGTGGGTGGTGCAGAATCCCTGGCCATGGGTCTGCTTCTTCGCCTGAAAATGCTGTTTATGGGTGCAATCGGTTATATTGTCTACCTGACGTACAGGCAGAAATTTATTGCCGATACTGCTGATATCCTGAAAAACTGTGAACATAAAGATATTTGATTTGGTCATTGCAGATCAACGTAATATCCTGTAGTTATTGATAAAAACAAATGGTTGCTGGTCAGGTGGGTAGTAAACTGACTTGAAAATTTTATGTGGAGATACTGCTTTGTTACTCTCTATTGTTATACCGTTACTGAATGAGGAAGAAAATATTCCCCTGTTATACCAGGAACTGGATGATGTTCTGAGCGTGATTGAACATGAATATGAAATACTCTTCATTGATGACGGTTCCACCGATAGAAGCCTTGAATTGTTGAAGAAAATACAGGAAAAGGACAGTCATGTGGTTGTTGTCAGTTTCAGGAAAAATTTTGGCCAGACAGCCGCCATGGCAGCCGGTTTTGATTATGCCCGAGGGGATGTCATCATTACCATGGATGCCGATCTGCAGAATGACCCACACGATATTCCGAAACTTCTCGAAGAGATCGAGGCGGGTAACGATGTGGTGACAGGGTGGCGGTATGACCGAAAGGATGCCTTCATAAACAGAAGGCTGCCTTCCATTATCGCCAATAAGATTATTTCGAAAACGACGGGTGTCAATCTCCATGACTATGGTTGTACCCTGAAGGCTTTTAAGAAGGAAGTAATAAAAAATGTTCGATTGTACGGAGAGATGCACAGGTTCATTCCGGCAATCGCATCCGGAATGGGAATAGATTTTACCGAAGTCAAGGTGAATCACAGGCCGAGAAGATTCGGTTCATCCAAATACGGCATTTCTCGAACTATCAGGGTTATTCTTGATCTTATGACCGTGAAATTTCTGCTCAGTTACGCCACCCGCCCGATTCAGGTTTTTGGTCTGATGGGTGTTGTCTGCGGTGGAATCGGTTTTCTCATTGCCCTTATAATGACCATCCAGCGGCAGTTCATGGGCATTCCCCTTGCCGACAGACCTCTTCTTTTCCTGGCTGTACTGCTCATTTTCATCGGGATTCAATTTATTTCACTTGGACTGATTGCGGAACTTCAGGCCAGGACATATCACGAGTCGCAAAATAAACCGGTCTATTTCGTTAAACATGTTTTCGGCAGCGGACAGGAAAACGGAGCACAGTGATGTCAATGGACAATCCATTGATTGATATTGTTATTCCCAACTGGAACGGCAGGCGGATGCTGGCCCATTGTCTTTCGTCCCTGGAAGCTCAGACAAACAGGGATTTTCGGGTAACGGTTGTTGATAACGGTTCGGAAGATGGTTCCATAGAACTTCTGGAGAATGAATTTCCGACCGTCAGGATTCTCCGGTTCAGTGAGAATCGTGGATTTTCCGTAGCCGTCAACCTGGGTATCCGGGAAGCGAGTGCATCCTGGATCCTCCTGTTGAATAACGATATGGAAGTGGCGCCTGACTGCCTTGAAAACCTGATACGGGCAATAGAAAAATACAGGACGTATGATTTTTTTGCCCTTAAGATGATCAATTTCAATAATCGGGACATCCTTGACGGGGCTGGTGATGCAGTGTTACGTGGTGGAGTCGGCTATCGACTCGGTACAATGGAAAAGGACCGCGATATCTACAGGGTTGACCGGGATGTTTTTGGTGCCTGTGGTGGTGCCGCCCTGTACAGCAGGAAATTTTTTGATCGGGTCGGTCTTTTTGACGACGATTTTTTCGCCTACCTTGAAGATGTTGATCTGAACCTGAGAGCGAGACGGCTCGGCATGTGCTGCAGGTATCTCTCTTCCGCCAGGGTATTTCACATCGGCAGTGGTTCCACGGGAAAGAAAGTGAATACGTTTACGATCAGGCTGTCCACCAGGAATAATTTTGCTGTAGTGGTCAAAAATTATTCCTTTGGCATGGTTCTGCGTTTTCTCTTTCCTTTTGTCATTTATCAGTTTGCCTGGCTTCTTTTTGTTGTAAAAAAAAGGATGTTTTTCTCCTATTGCAGAGGTATTCTGGAAACGTTCAGGCTTTTGCCGGAGGTTATCGGCAAGAGAAGAAAAATCCTCGCTGATCCAGATAATATCCTGGAAAAGGAGTTCAGGCAGCTTGTTGTCAGTGCGGAAAATGAAGCAGTGAATTCCATCATGGCACGAAGGAGTGCGGAAGGGAAAACAAACCTTCTCTTTGGGTGGTATTGCACGATATTTTTCTGATCGGGGTCCTTCCATGGCTGCCGGAGTACATATAATTATTGTTACCCATGACTCAGGAAAAGTTCTGCCCCTGTGTCTTGAACATCTTGCCGCACAAACTGTTGAAATAACAACAATTATTGTTGTGGACAGTGGCTCCGCGGACAGACGGTATCTGGAATGCTGTAGAAAGGCGGACAATATCAAACTGGTGGAAACAGATAATATAGGTTTTGGAAGGGCGAACAATCTTGGGTTTTCTCTGGTACGGGATAAGAAGGGAATAGTCGTGTTTCTGAACCCGGATACTTTCCTTCCGCCTGGTTTTCTGGCCAAAATCATTGATGTAATGGAAGGGAAGAAAAAAATCGGCATCCTTTCCGGTAAATTGCTGGGTTATGACCCTGAAAAAAACAGAGCTACCGGTAAAATTGATTCAACCGGTATTTACCGCAAGTGGTATGGTCGCTGGTTTGACCGGGGTATGGGGGAGAAAGATCGAGGGCTGTATAATAAAAAAAATTCTCCACCGGCGGTTTGCGGTGCGTTGATGGTCTGTCTGGTCGAAGTCCTGAAAACATATGGTCGAGAGGTTTTTGATCCGCTTTTTTTTCTGTACAAGGAGGATATTGAACTTTCACTGCGATTACGTCGGGATGGCTATGATCTGGTTTATGAACCCAGCCTTGTTGCTTTTCATTGCCGTGGCTGGCAGAGAGACAGAAGAAAAATCCCGTTTTATCTGCGTCTCATGGCAGCAAAGAACGAGATACAGCTTTATCGGAAACATCCCTCGCCATATATTGTCTGGGCCATTACAAAATACCTGCTGGTGAGATTCTGCAGACTGTGAAGGAAGGACCAGGTGAATTCTTTTCATCAAGAGGCTTTCAGTATTCTTATCCCAACCCTGAACGGGGAAGGTACGCTGGAAAAGCTGTTTGTCAGCCTGCAGAAGCAGGATCTGCAGCCTGCTGAAATTTTGGTGGCGGATTCATCATCTTCAGATGGAACGGTGGATATCTGCAGGAAGTTCGGTGCCAGGGTATGGCGGGTAAAGCGTGAGGATTTTGATCACGGGGGGACCAGGACTTTTCTGGTTGAAAAAGCTGAGCGGGAAATACTTGTTTTTCTGACTCAGGATATTGAATTCGCCTCAACTGCAGCCCTGCGATTCCTTATCGAGCCACTCCTGAATGACAATGAATCCTGTGCCTGTTCTTATGGCCGCCAGCTGCCGGCTGCTGATGCGAGCTGGCATGCCGCTTATCTCCGACGTTTTAATTATCCTGACAGATCAGAGAAACGATCATTCAACGATCGTGAAAAACTGGGCTTAAGGACAATTTTCACATCCAATTCTTTTGCGGCCTGGCGGCGGCAAAACCTGGTTGCGGTCGGGAGCTTCAGGAACGGTTTGATTTTTGGTGAGGATACCTGTACTGTGGGGAAAATTCTTCAGGCTGGTGGTTCAGTGGCTTATGTAGCGGAAGCTGAAGTGTATCACAGCCATAATTATTCATTGTCAGGAGAATTCCGGCGGGCCTATGATACCGGAGTTCTGCACTCATCGGAAAAATGGTTGCTTGACACCTTTGGAAGTGCTGAAGGGATTGGTTTCAGTTTTGTCCGCTCTGCTCTTGTGCAGTTACTCAGGGAAAAGAAAATTATTATCGCAACAGAATTTATTATCCGCTCGGGATTGAAGTTTACCGGCTACAGGCTGGGGAGAAAATATACTCTGCTGCCACCGTCTTTACGTTCTTTGTTCAGTATGAACAGAACTTGGTGGAAGCGCTGCGGCAAAGCCTGAATCAAACGCTATTGTGTGAGCAGGTACAATCAAACATGGTTTCGGAATTAAATAATTATCTGATTGCCCATGAAACTCAGCCGGATTGAGAATACGCCTGATAAAACAGGCACATCCCCAGGCTCACAAATAGCAGGCTGAGTTTTGTGCGTAATCGAGTAAGAAAATAAATAACAGGATGCTGTGTAACCGGTGTCTGTCCAGAAATGAGGATTTTTGTTTGGGATCAAGGCGCACGGGAAATTCTACCGCAACCATATAATTGATATCGGAGTCTACGCTTACCTCCGAGGATAAAATTATCCCGCCAACGCAGATATCGGGCAAAAAGACCAACCATGGACAGGCACTAATTGACAGTTACACTCCTGATCGATCATATAAAAGTATATGTTATCAATAAATCTTCGTCAGCAGAGTTCCCTGATCGCCAGGTTACTGCACCTTTTTGACTGCTGTTTTACCGTTGGTTATCTCTCGCTGCTGGTTATCTGGTACAGGGTACCGTGGAGTCCATATTATTCCCGTCTTCTGATAATCACTTTTGTTCTCTGTTTTATCAG
>NZ_JBPLBA010000168.1:0-29951 GCF_054039375.1 Desulfomarina sp.
TGAAAAAGTGTCAGTCCAGATCATTTTATAATCAGTCTAATGTGATTTTTGAAATACGCCTGATAAAACAGGCCCAATCCCCAGACTCACAAATAACAGGCTGAGTTTCATACGTAATCAGAATAAATAATGAACTCCCTACTCTGCTATACAAAGCTTCTGGGCCAGGAGAAGGCAAAAAAAATGATCTCCCGCTCTCTCGCGGGAGACCGGATTCCCCATGCCTATATTTTCAGGGGGCCGGACGGAGTCGGTAGAAAGCTTTTTGCCCGGGGACTGGCTGCGGCCCTGAACTGCAGGACTGGAGAAACTTCTGTTGCCTGTGGAGAATGTGGTTCATGCAGAAAATATCTTTCAGGAAATCATCCTGATTTTATTGTAGTGAGTTCTGAAAAAAGCGGCATCAGCATCAGCAGGATTCGGGAACTGGGTCGGGAACTGACTTATCCACCGTACGAGGCTGCCAGGCGTGTGGTTGTCCTTGAGGATGTCCACCTGATGCGCAGGGAAGCTGCCAACAGCCTTCTGAAAACCCTTGAGGAACCGCCTGAAAACAATCTGATTATTCTGACCGCCGAATCTTCCAGGGAGATTCTGCCTACCTTGACATCCCGTTGTCAGGTTGTCCCTTTTTTTCGTCTGTCAGAAAGTGAGACGCTGGTCATTCTTGAACAGTATGGAATCGGCGGTGACGAAGGCCGTCTTTATGCCAGGTTTGCAGAAGGGAGCCCCGGGAAGGCACTTATGCTGAAACAGACAAAGCTGATTGAACTCTGGCGGGAAGTTATCAGCCTGGTGGCGAATCAATCAGGGGAAACAGGGAAGGATCTGGATGTTATTCTGGAGCTGGCGGAAAAGATGGCAGCATTGAAAGATGACCTGGGAGAACTGTTTGTTTTTCTAAAAATGTGGCTTCGTGATATGCTGGTCAGCGGACAAAATGTTGCGCTCTCCGGCAAAGGCCTCGATGAATCGCCGGGCAGTGTGGAGAGAGTTTCGAAAAGCTGGAGTTCCGCGCTGGTTTTTGCTAAACTGCAGGCTATTGAAATGGCAGAAAAAGCACTGGCCAGGAACTGCAATAGACTCCTGGTCTGTGAAATAGTGTTGTTCAGGTTGCAGGAATCTGGTAAAACTGGCGTGACTTTAATGTCTTACTCACGATGAAGCAGAGTGAAAATGTAATTTCAAAGGTGGTTTGAAGGCGAAGAAATCAGGTGATCAAAAGGTACCCATTATATGACGGGAATGAGTGAAGAAGAATCCAGCGTGAGACCGGAAACTGGTGAAGTAACAAGCTACTACCGGATACGGTTCCGGGAAGAGGGGCAGCAGTTTTCGGCTTCCTTTGCTGAGTCGGATCTTGTGGCAGGCAATGTGGTGATGGTGAATACGGATCATGGTCTTGAGCCTGCCGAGATTGTCGAAAGGGTGTCCCTCCCCGGATTGTGCGGGCAGGTCAGGAGGGCGACTTTTGAAATAAGTCGCCCTGCAGGGGATGAAGAAAGAGAAAAGTACAGTCATCTTGCTGAAAATGAAGCTCGGGCATTTTCCATCTGCAGAGGGTTGATTGAAAAACATGAACTCAGTATGCAGCTGGTGAGGGTGGAGAGGTTTTTCAACGGCAGTAAGATGGTTTTTTATTTTACAGCTGACAATCGTGTTGATTTCAGAGCGTTGGTTAAAGACCTCGTTCAGGAATTTCGTACCAGGGTTGAGATGCGTCAGGTAGGTGTCCGGCATGAAACGAAAATGATCGGCGGTATAGGTACCTGCGGCAGGGAGCTCTGCTGTTCTTCTTTTATTAAAAAATTTGATTCAGTCTCCATCAAAATGGCGAAAGAACAGGATCTACCTCTGAATCCTGCGAAAATATCCGGCGTCTGCAACCGGCTTCTCTGCTGCCTGACCTATGAATATGATACATACAGGAAACAGAGAAAAGGTATGCCCCGACCGGGAAAACGAATTGTTATAAATAATGAACATTTCCGGGTCAAGAGACAGAATCCCCTGCAGGAAACGATACTGGTTGAAAATGAATCAGGAGAGGAATTTACCCTGTCCAGAGATCAATGGAGGCAGTACCGGCATCAGAAGAGAAAAACGACAGGCAGGGACAGGAAAAAGAAGAAGGACCGGGGGAGCTCTAAAAATAACTGATCCAGGCATCGTGTTTTTTGCATTTTGCGGAATCAAGGAATAATCATACAGCAATAAAAATGAGTTTTTTATGACAACATACATAACTACGCCGATCTATTACGTGAATGCCCAGCCCCATCTCGGCCATGCGTATACCACAGTTGTTGCAGATACATACAGTCGTTTCAAGCGACTGTGCGGAGAAAAAGTCAGGTTCCAGACAGGGACCGATGAACATGGTGATAAAATTGCGGAAGCCGCGGGTAAAGAGGGTATAGAACCAAAAGAATATGTGGACAGGATAAGTACCATGTTTCGGGATACCTGGCCACTGTTGATGGTGGAACCCGATAATATCATTCGCACAACGGACCCGGATCATATGGCCAATGTGCAGGCCATACTGCAGCAGGTTTATGATAAGGGTGATATTTATTTTGCTGAGTATACCGGCTTGTACTGTACTGGATGTGAACGATTTCTCACGGAAAAGGAATTGGTTGACGGTAACTGTCCCGATCATCAGAAACCGCCGAAGGAGATAGCTGAACAGAACTATTTTTTTCGGATGTCCGGCTATCAACAGCAGCTTATTGATCATATCAAAAAAAATCCGGAGTTTATCACTCCTGAGAGATATCGTAATGAAGTGCTCTCTTTTCTCAGTGAGCCGCTTGAAGATCTTTGTATTTCAAGGCCGAAATCGCGACTGACCTGGGGAATAGAACTGCCCTTTGATAAGAATTTTGTTACCTATGTCTGGTTTGACGCTTTGATCAATTATGTCACCGGACTGAGTTATCCTGATGGAGAAAATTTTAAAACATTCTGGCCCGCGGCGGAGCATCTGATAGCCAAAGACATATTGAAGCCCCATGCGATCTACTGGCCCACCATGCTGATGGCGATGGAGGTTCCACTTTATAAAAAGCTTCATGTTCACGGGTACTGGAATGTGGATAATACCAAGATGTCTAAGAGTATCGGCAATGTAGTGCGGCCGCGCCAGCTTGTGGAAGAATATGGTATCGATGCATTCAGGTATTTTGTGCTCCGTGAGATGTCTTTCGGGCTTGATTCGTCTTTCAGTTCTGAGGCGATCATCGCCAGGCAGAATGCTGATCTTGCCAATGATCTGGGGAATCTCTACTCCAGGACCATGGCCATGGTGAAAAAATACCGCGACGGTAAGATTCCCGTTGTGGACAATGGAAAGGACGATGACCGTATTTTGCGGGAGGCGGTGGAAAGGATGATTCCTCTTTATCGTGAAGCCATGGCGGGATTCCAGTTTCATCGCGCACTTGGGGGTGTATGGGAAATCGTGGGGCTTGCCAATAAGTATATTGTCACCAATGAACCATGGAGCCTTGCCGGCGATCCGGCAAAAAAAGGAAGGCTTGATCATGTGCTTTACAATCTGCTTGAGTGTCTGCGTATTATTGCCCTGGTGGTGCAACCGGTGATGCCGGGGGCCGCCGCCAGGATGATTGAAGGATTGGGACTTGACCCGACCGGAGATAATGTCCGCCTTCTTGAGACGGGAGGAAAATGGGGTGTACTTGCAGGAGGAAGCGAGCTGAAATCTGTAAAGGCCCTGTTTCCCCGGTTGCTCAGGGAGAAAAAGAATGTCGGGAAATCCCGGAAGAAAACAGGACAGAAGAATCAGACGAAAAAAAAGGAAACGGAGCTGGATGGTCTTGTCAGCATTGATACTTTTCGAAAGCTGGATCTCAGGGTTGCCGAGATTGTGGCAGCCGAGCCGGTGAAAAAATCGAACCGATTGCTGAAGCTCACAGTCAGAACTCCGGAAGAACGAACGATTGTGGCAGGAATCGCGGAGTTCTATTCACCTGCGGATCTGTCAGGTCGTCAGGTTATTATTGCGGCCAATCTCAAACCGGTGAAACTGATGGGCGTTGAGTCACAGGGGATGGTTCTGGCAGCAAAGGAAAAAAGAGATGGAAAGGAACATCTTGTGCTTGTAACCGTGGGAGATCATGTTGCTCCGGGAACCGTTGTCAGTTGATTTTTACAGGCAGAGCAATTACAGCCCAGAGATAATCAAATCATAGAGCTGCTATCCTTGTGACCAATTACCAGCAATGACGACGTGCCGGGTTAAAATATAAAGGAGAACCGGATGTTTGTAGTAAATAATTTTTTGATGGCTATAGCCAAACTTATGGATTTTCTTCTGACATTGTACATGTGGGCCATTATCGGAAGAGCTGTTATATCCTGGGTGGGGGCTGATCCGTACAATCCCATAGTAAGGTTTCTTGTTGAGATAACTGAACCTGTGTTAAGTAAAATACGGAGAATTCTGCCCATGAGCATGGGCGGGATGGATTTTTCCCCGATGATTCTCATTTTAATCATCATGTTTCTTCAGAGTTTTCTGGTGCAGACTTTAAAGCAGATAGCAATGGGAATGGGATAGCAACAACGTTTTAACTCAAACTGGAGGCAGACATGCTAACACCTCAGGCAATAAAAGATCAGGAGTTTCAGATAAAGTTCAGAGGATATGATGCTATCGAAGTACGGTCGTATCTTGAGCTGCTTGCCGAAGATTATTTTGAGCTGCATGAACAGAATCGTGTTCAGGCGGAAGAGATAGAGTCCCTCACCGCCGAGCAGGAAGCATGGCGGGAAGAAAAGGAAAAGCTGGAAAATGAACTCCGTGAAAACCGGGAAAGCAATGAGGCTGTTCAGGCTGAAATCCAGGAAGGGTACCGACATAAAGATGAAGAAATAGACCAGTTGAAGGCCCGGGTTGAGGAACTGGAAGGTACGGTGGCAACTCTGGAAAGTGAAAAGAGTGAAGCTGCTGAAAAGATAGTAAAACTTGAAGAGGAACTCGGAGCCAGGAGTGAAAGCTCTGCCGGGGAAAAAGAAGAGATTGAAAGATTGCGGACCAGGTTGGAGCAGTTGGAGGAGAAGAACAGAGAATTGCAGCAGGAAGGGCTCGATTTCAAAACGACTATTCTTGCTGCCCAGAAGTTTGCTGACAATCTCAAGCTGACCAGTGAACAGGAAGCTGAGGCTCTCATGGAGCAGGCTCGGGCCGATGTGGCAAAATTCCGTAAAGAGGCTCAGGCGGAGCTTGCCCATCTTCCAAAAGAAATTGAAGAATTACAGCAGAAGAAAATTCAGGTTCGGGATGAACTGAAAGCCGTGCTCAATACTTATCTGCAGAAGCTTGACAGCTTCGGAGAAACGGATGATGATTTTTCTGATCTTTTCCAATCCATACAGATACCTGAGGTTGAAAGTGTTCATCCCGACGATATCGACAATATAGATATGGAACTGCCCTGATCAGATGGGAAGGATAAATGTCTTTTCTTGTTAAAGCAAAGGGCGGTTCTCTGCTTCTTCGGCTCCATATTCAACCAAGGGCATCAAGAACAAAAATTATCGGAATATACGACGGGACATTGAAGATGACTGTTTGCGCTCCTCCGGTTGAAGGTCGGGCCAACAGAGAGATCGTTAAGTTTCTGGCGAAAAAGCTTAAAATTACAAGGAGTGATGTCCGGGTGAAATCGGGGATGCAGTCCAGGCGAAAGAGTGTGGAACTTAAAAATATCCTGGAAAGTGAGGTTCGTCGGCTCCTGGAGGCGGAAGAATGAAACAATATGTGGTTGGCAATTGGAAATGTCATAAAAAAAGTGATGATGCAAAAGCGTGGTTTGAGGCTTTTGCCGAATACTGCAGTCCGGGAGATGACCTGGAAGTGATTGTTGCTCCTTCTTTTATCTGCCTGGAACCTGTGGCTTCCTACCTGAAGAAACTTGGCCTGAAAAATGTTCGTCTTGCCGCCCAGAATGTCTCTCCTTTTCCCCGGGGGGCCTACACGGGAGAAATTGCAGCAGATATGCTGAGGGGACTTGTTGATTATGTGATCATAGGCCATTCCGAGCGAAAACGCTATTTTCATGAAACGGATCAGGATGTGATCAATAAGGTTACTGAAGTGGTGGACGCGGGTCTGATTCCCATTGTCTGTGTGGACGGTTCGTCGCTGTCCTCAAGGCTGGCATCATTGCAGGATATTGATGTTGACCGGATGATCATTGCTTATACTCCTGTTGATGCCCTGACATTTAAAATCCCCGAGTCTCCCGAAAGGGTGAAGGAAACTCTTGAGGGAGAAAAGCATCGTCTGGGAAAATGGCCGGTTATTTATGGAGGAGCACTGCTTCCGTCCAACATAAGGGACTATTCTTCTCTTCCTGTATTGTCCGGTGTTTTTGTGGCAAGTGCAAGTCTTGACCCTGGAGATTTTGCTGCTGTCTGTCAGCGGATCTGATTCCGCGGCCCGAATAGTCTGAAGGTTACTGTTTCAGGATTTCTTTTTCTTCCGCAGGAGAAACGAAAAGATAAAGATGGTTGTGTTGATTCCCGCCAGTAACAGGCCCATTATGCCGATGGTGCCGATAATGCCGGGTTTTCTGGAAATGGAGTCGGCCAGGATAAGGATGGAAGAACCGACGATCAGGGCTGCACTGATCATGGCAATGCCCATGATCCTGCTGGCCGTGTCAATTTTTTCCGACAGATGCTCTATTCGCTTGAGTTCGAGATTCAGTGTAAATCTGCTGTGCTTGGCATGATTGAGAAAACGCTGCAGCTCTCCCGGGACTTCTTCCAGAAGTTCCAGATAATGGGTGAATGATTTATACATCCGGTTTTTTACAGCCTGAAAACCGTACCTGTTCATGACTACCTTTCTGATCTGTGGTTCCACGTGGGTGAGGAAGTCAAAAGAGGGGTCAAAATATTCAGCAACCCCTTCAATGGTTGTCAGGGCTTTGGTCAGCAGGAGAAGATCCCCCGGACATTGGATATGGTAGCGCTGCAACATGGCGAAAAAATCCGCCAGGAGCGTTGTGATGTCAAGCTGTTGCAGGCTTGTGTTCTGCACGTGACTGATCAGGTGTTGCAGGTCTGTTCTGAAATCGCGTCTTTCCGTAACCATCGGGTCTGCGTCTGTCAGGCCGATGACGACCCTGCAGAGCTGGTCAAGATCTCCCTTGATGATGCCGGAGACCAGATTTATCAAATGTTCTGTTGTTTTTTTGTCCAGCTGTCCTGTCATCCCGCAGTCAATAAAACAGAGACTGTTGTCATCCAGCAGGAAAATATTGCCGGGGTGGGGATCAGCATGAAAAAATCCGAATTCCAGGCATTGTTTGAAAATGGCATCAGTGCCGTTGGTGACAATGGCTCTTCTCTGGGCAGGAGTAAGTTCCTCCGGGTCCAGGGTGGAGAGCAGTCTGCCCTTGATTTCCTCCAGGGTCAGGACTGAACGTGTGGTGGCCGACCAGTACACCCTGGGAAAGGAGATTGAAGAATCATCTTCAAAATAACGGCCCAGTCTTTCGGTGGACTGCCCCTCGGTAATCAGGTTGATTTCTTTGAGAAGTTCTCTGGAAAATTCCTTGGCCACAGCGGTGGGGCTGTACCCCAGATCCGAAAAATACTGCTCCATCAGCTGGGCGAGACTTTCCACCAGGGCCATGTCTTCTTCAACAAGCTGTCGTGCCCCTGGGCGGAGTACTTTGATGACAACTTCGCTGTCATCCTGCATGACGGCGCGATGAACCTGGGCTATGGAGGCAGCAGCCAGAGGTGTTTCTTCTATGGATTTGAACAGCAGGTCAAGGCGGCCGGGAAATTCAAGGGCAAGAACCTTGTGTATTTTTTCAAACTCAACCTGGCTGCAGCGATCCTGCAGTTTTTTCAGTTCATGGGTCCATTCCTTCGGAATCAGATCAGGTCTGGTGGAGAGCAGTTGACCAAGTTTAATGAATGTGGGGCCAAGTTCCTCCAGGACTCTGCGGATTCTGACGGGCAGAGGCAGAGCAAGATTATCAGGAATAGAATCGTCTTCCACGTCTTCTCTGCCCCCGCCGAGCAGGCGGTGCAGGCCGGTGTCAAGAACCAGTTGCCTGAAACCGAACATGGAAAGAACCTTGACGATTTCAGCAAATCGCTTGGTATTTCTGATGGTTCGTTTAATGCTGGTGATTTTCATGATGAGGTGAAAATATCAAGAACAGCCTGGTCCTGTTCAAAGCGTTCAGCGAGGGTATTGTACCAGGTGCCGATATTGCCGATATCCCATTTGAGATCGTTTTCCGCCCAGAGGTCACATGTTTCGGGGAGAAAGTCTTCAAAGATTTTCATGGCATCGTCAGCTCCGAAAAAATCGGCTGAGCAATACATGAGAGAAAGAATATCCGCTGTCTGGATGAGGATTGGAAACTGTTTAAATGACGGTGCCTCCCCGGGACAATGGTGATGACCTATTGCCATGGTCAATTTTCCAGGAAGGAGCCAGCGATTCGCAAGCAGCAGGCCAACCCGGTCATGGCTGATGTTAAATTCAGTCAGTTCTTCCGCCGCACTGTCGCTGCGGCCGGGTTCGGTGAGTTCTCTTAACAGGGGATATCTATCGCCAAACAGTGTCAGCATTGCCAGTTTGCCGATATCGTGAATCAGCCCGGCAACAAAGAGTTCACTCGGAGAAATGGACATTGTTTCGCCCATTATTTTGGCAGTAAGACCGCAGGTGAACGCATGCTGCCAGAAGAGCGTGACAGACTCCCGGAATTCTTTGCTCAGTTTCGGGAAAGCGGCAAAAAGGGCTTTTCCTATGACGATATTGCGAACTTCCTCAAAACCAAGAACCATCAGGGCTCTCTCCATTGTACTCACTTCACGGGGAATGCCGAAGAAGGCGGAATTGGCGATTTTCAAAATGGTGGCGCACATGCTCTGGTCGGGAAGTATTACTTTCATCAGATCTTCAGCACTGCTTTCCGGGTCGGCAGTAACTGCCATAACTCTGGTTACGATCAGAGGGAGAGCCGGAAAAGAGTTAATCTGTGTCTCTATATGTATATGCTCATGGGTAGTCATGATTTGATTTCGGGAAATTGAGTGATCAACTGCCTGCGTTTCTTTTCAAGGTGATCTTTTGGTAACTTTAAGATATTGTTTCTTATTATCATGTCGATTGTGTGGAGTACAAGATGAGGGTCGAACTGTTTTCCCGCCTGGTGAATGAGTTCGTCAATAATAGCTTCGGCTTTCAGTCTGGGTCTGAAGGGACGTTCTGAATTCATGGCGGCGAGGGCATCAACAATATTGAAAAGCCGCGCTCCAAGCGGGATTTCACTGCCCTTCAGACCATGGGGGGCACCGTTACCGTCATACCGTTCTCCATGGGAGAGAAGTACCGTGCGTTCGTTGGCAAAAAAATCAAAAATATCAGTTATTTCTGCGAGTTTGTAGGGGAGGTCATCCATGATCTCCCGTTCATTCCCGCTCAGCTTGGACTGTTTGCTGAACAGGTCGTTATGGAGGAAAAAACGGATGCTGTTATGAAGGGTTATGGCGTTTTGAAAAGTAGCAACGAGATGGGGAGGAAGGCCGAGTTGTCTGCCTAGCAGGGCTGTATAGTGGGAAACCTGGTCGATATGATCCTTGTATTCCGTTCCGGCAATTTCCCTGGCCAGGAGTTGCAGGGAAGAGATTGTTGAATGCCTGGTTTTTTCAAGGATGCGATTGATTGTTTCCTTGAGTGTAGCGAGTGACTGCTGGGAATTGTATTCTTCGTTAATCCCCAGGGGGGCAAAGACATGAATCCTGTTGCGGCCTCCGGCCTTTGCCATGTACAGGGCTGTTTCCGCCATGGAGATCAATTCATCATGATTTTCGAGAGCGTGGGTTTTCAGGGAGGCAATACCGATGGAAACAGTAATTGATTTATGTATTCCGTAATGGATAAAGGGTTTTTCTGAGCATGCAATGCGAATTTTTTCTGCGGTTTTCTCTGCAAGTTCTAGATCCGCTTCAGGCATCAGAATAACGAAATCCTCACCAGAAAAGCGATAACAGCTGTCAATAGGCCTGGTGTTCAAAGTGAGCCTTGCGGACATCTCATTGAGCACCGCATCGCCGAATTCAAGTCCGGAAGATTTATTGATTTCATTGAAGTAGTCAATATTAAGAATAAGTAAAGAGAGATCTTTTTCCCGGGTTACTGCGTGTTGAAATTCATTTTTAAGGATCTCGGTCAGGTGTCGTCTGTTGAATAATCCTGTCAGTCCGTCTCTTTTTGAAAGGGTATCCAGGACTTTCTGGTGGGTCTGGAGGTTCTCGAAATATTCCGCACTGATTTTTTGAATATGGGTAAGAAAGGAAATCTTATATCGGAGTAGTTCACTGCTTACCGGCAGAGGAAGAAAATCAATGAGTCGATTTTTACCGGGAACGACCAGGGATTCCGGAGGAACCTGGGTTGTCCCGAGAACCAGGATGGGGATCTGGTCAGGGACCATTCCCGGCGTAAGGATTGTCTTTAAAACTTCAGTTCTGTCTGTTGTGATAAGGATTGAAGTATCCGAAATAACAGGTGTTGTCAGCCCGTTGCAATTAAAAATACATCTGGCATTGGGGCAGGCTTCAAGGATCAGCCGCAGGAAAGTTGAACCGGATGAAAGCTGGTCGATATTTTGGAGGAGATCGTTTGTCATTGGTTCAAAGGGCGGAATGATCGCTGAGCTGTAATAAAAAGTAATGGTCGAAAAAGCCGCATTATAATTAACTATACATTTTTGTTTTATAAAATTGCAAATGGATAATGGATATGAAACCACCTGAATCCTGGTCATTACTTACAGCCACCCCCAGCTTTTCATGGTCTCTTTTTCCCGCAGAGGCAGGTAAAGGCGAACTTTTCTGAAGTACAGGATTCAGGAACTCTTTTACTCTGGCGGAGGAATGAATAATAATTTATATCTGAATTCTTGAGCGTTTGCAGGATGCGTTCCGTTTTCTTTGCCCCTGGATATTGAATGTTCACGATTTCAGGTTACTTTTCAGTTCAGAGTTGTCAACCCTGTGAGTTATTACTTTAATCATATGCCATGAAAACAATGAAAAATAACAGTTTTAACGATGATATTCCGGCCAGAATCAAGGAAGAAGCGGACATTGTTCAGATTGTTGGTGAAGTGGTTGATTTAAAGAAAAGTGGTGTCCGCTATCTGGGGCTCTGTCCCTTTCATGGGGAAAAGACACCTTCCTTTTCAGTTCATGGCGGGCAGCAGTTTTTTCACTGTTTTGGCTGTGGAGAATCCGGGGATGTTTTCAGTTTTATGATGAAGTATCATAATCTCACGTTTCCTGAAGCCATGAAAGAGCTGGCCCGGAGATATAATATTGAACTGCCTGAAAAGCCGCAGTCAAAAGAAGCGGCGTTGAGACAGAAAAAACGAGAAAAACTATTCGGGATCAATAAAAAATGTGCAAAGCTATATGTTCGCTACCTGCTGGAGGAAAAAGGAGCGGAAAATGCACGCGGGTACTTGCAGACAAGGGGAGTAACCAGTGAAATTGTCGAAAAATATCAGCTTGGTTATGCCCCTTCGGTTGAGAGGGAAGGCTGGAATTATCTCGGTTCAAAGTTAAGCAGAGAAGAGCAACTTGCTGCTGTGGATGCGGGTCTTCTTGTCCGTCGGGAAAATGGAGGAACTTACGATCGTTTCAGGGACAGGATCCTGTTTCCCATTTTTGATATAAGCGGTCAGGTCTGCGGATTTGGTGGGCGTGTCGTAGGTGATGGTCAGCCGAAATACATGAATTCGCCGGAAAGCCTCGTCTTCGACAAAAGCAGGTTGCTTCTGGGCCTGTATCAACAGAAAGAGAGCATTCGTAAAAAGAAAAAAGCAATTCTTGTGGAGGGAAATTTTGATCTTATTTCCCTGGTGGTTGCGGGAGTGAGTAATGTTGTGGCTCCTCTGGGTACGGCGTTGACACGGGAGCAGTTGAGAATGCTGAAGCGTTTCACTGCAGAAATAACCCTGCTTTTCGATGGTGACAGTGCCGGTGAGAAAGCTGCCGTCCGGGCGGTTCCCTTTTTTCTGGCGGAGCAGTTGAGTGGACAGGTTGCTCTGTTGCCCCGGGAACATGATCCGGACAGTTTTGTCAGGGAAAAGGGAGCGGAAAGACTGCTGCAGTTGCTTGATGCAGCACAATCCCTGCCGGAATTTGTTCTTGCAGCCCTGATCAGACGTCATGGTCTTTCACTTGATGGAAAAAGCAGGATCATAGATTCCCTGGTACCCCTGGTGCAGGCTGCGACATCTCCTCTGCAGCGGTCGATGTTTATTTCCCATTTTGCCGAGAACCTTGGAATTTCAGTTGAGTCATTCCAGACTGTGATGCAGTCAGGGCAGCGGGAGAATCTCCTGCGGGAAAAGAGAGTCGAGACAGAAAAAACGCCGGAAAAAACCGCACCTCTTTCCATGGCCCAGAAACGTCTGGTGGAGTATATGGTCCTGAATCCTGTTCACCTCAAAGTTTTGGAGGAGCATGGTATCAGGGATGCCCTGGCAGGAGGGCTGGGGGAGATATTGTTTCTCCAATTGAAGGCGATGGTGGAGGAAAGGGGAGAATTTGAGCCTGAAGAACTTCTCTCAAAACTGCCGGGTGGACAGGAGAGAAAGCTGGTCACGGAATTACTGATGCAGGCTTCTCTCCGGGATTTGCCTGAAAGCAATGGGACAGATATTGAAACAGGGAGTGAACTTGGGGATATGTTAAATTATTTGAAAATGATATCCCTGCGTAAACAGTCTCAAAGCGTGAAAGTTCAGATGAAGGAAGCTGAACATGCCGGGGATATGGAAAAACTGCAGAAACTTGTGCTTGAAATGGTTGAAATCGAGAAGAAACTGCATGAGTAGGCAAGACATGGGGCGAATGGTATAGTCGGTTCAGTTGGAATAAAATCATGGAATTGTTTTTCCTGTGAGTCGTTACTTTCATGGTTGTTTTCTGGGTAACGGCGTAAGGAAATGGGAGTTTTTCCCATGAAACGAGGAATTTGCTTGACATTTTCTATTGTTTGGTTTGATTGTGTAGGATGTATTTGAATTGAGGGTGGTTTTTGTTAAAACTGATCCGAAATTGTCCCGCTCCGGGTTGAGTTATACTCCTGAAGGGGATATTCCAGGACAGTTTGACTGTTTGAGCAAAGGGAGAGTTATATGAGTTTGACTGAAAGTGATGATGATTTAGTTGGTGATGTGGGTGAGCGGGTTCGTGAGTATGGTCCCGAGGAAGAAACATCCCTTTTTGAACTGACTAACGATGATCACGTGGATGAAGAGGTAACTCCTGTAGATTTTTCAGATGCTCGATATGACAGGCGTGGCCGGGGGCCGGGAGATCGTCGTCGCGGGATTTTTACTGATCGCCGCAAAGGAGACAGGCGCAGAATTTCACGGGGATCGGTAAAACAGTCTTCCAAATCCAAATCATCCGTTGATCCGATGAATATATATCTTCGGGAGATGGGGAGCCTCACCCTGCTCAATCATGAAGAAGAGCTGAAACTCGCCAGAATGATGGAAGACGGCAAAAAGAGAGTGCAGAATGCCGTCCTCAGGACATCGTTGGCCATACCTGCTCTTCAGGAAGTGGTGAAAGTATTGCCCGAAAGTCCAGGTAAGGTCTGTCAGGTTCTTGCCGGCATTCAGGATAATCAGTCCGGAGTTGTGGAGCGGGAGAGCAGAGAACTTCTAGCAGCAGTGGACAGGGCGGTTGAAATCGACAGGGAGCGAAATAAACTCTTAAAACAGTATCTGGCCCTTGATGAGACCACAGGAGAGGCGAAAGATCTGTTTGCGAAAGTGCAGGCGAAAGGAGTGGAAATTGCAGGCCTGTTCGAAGGAAAAATTCTCTGTCCCGATTGTGTAAATGCGGTCGCAAGAGGTCTTGAAGAGCTGTCAAAACGATTCAGGAAGGTCTTTGTGACTGTCATTGGTGAATACAGTCTGGGGGAAAATGAGTCCGGTGAAGAAATTTCTCCAGAGGCAATAGAGCGGCAGGTCAACCGTCAGATGCTTGAAGAATCCGGTGTTGATCAGAAGGAGCTGCAGCAGATTCTCCATGAAGTTGATTCGGGCTGGGAAATGTATAAGCATGCCCGTGAGGGACTTGTCCGCGCCAATCTTCGTCTGGTTATTTCCGTATCGAAAAAATTTGTTAACCGGGGGCTGCAGTTTTCTGACCTGATCCAGGAAGGGAATATCGGCCTGATGAAGGCTGTTGAAAAATTTGATTACCACCGGGGATACAAGTTCAGTACCTATGCCACCTGGTGGATAAGACAGGCCATTACCAGGGGTATTGCCGATCAGGGCAGGACTATAAGGCTGCCTGTTCATATGATAGAGACGATTAATCGACTGCTCAGGGTTTCCAAGGATTTCCTTCTCGAAGAACATCGGGAACCGACACCGGAAGAGATGGCGGAGCAACTGGGCACGGATGTGGCCAAGGTGAAGTCGGCCCTGAAAATCGCCAAGGATGCCATTTCTCTTGATACACCCGTCGGGGATGATGGAGAAAGTCATCTCGGAGATTTCATTGAAGACAAGGAAAAACTTGGCCCTGATGAAGCGAGCATGGTAACAAGCCTGAGAGAATGCCTGAATCAGGTCATGTCTTCCCTGACGCCACGGGAAGCAAAGGTTTTGAGGATGCGTTACGGTATTGATGTGGACTGTGATCATACTCTTGAAGAGGTGGGAAAATGCTTTGCAGTGACCAGGGAAAGAATCCGTCAGATTGAGGCCCAGGCAATTGTCAAGCTTAAACACCCGTCCCGGGTGGAAGAGCTGCGGGTCTTCATGGTCGATTAATTTTTGTAATTGGTTACAGGGGTGGCAACTCTATGATTTTATTACCTCTGAAGTGTAATTACTAATTTCTTACTCGGCCTGTTTAACAGCCGGTTTATAACAGATATTGAAAATGGCCCCTGTTTTAGATTGGATCAGCCTCAGTCTGGTGCCGGGTCTCGGGGTGAGTGGTTTATGGAAACTGATCGGTCATTTCAAGGGACCCGGCAATGTTTTGCGGGCGTCTTTAAAGGAATTACGTCAGGTTTCCGGGATCAGGTCCAGTCAGATTGAAAACCTGGTCCGCCGTGACGAGAACCTGCAACGGGGGTGGGACGAGCTTCGCAGAATGGAACGGGTCGGAGTGCAGGCTCTGACCTGGGATGATCCCTTGTATCCAGAACTTCTCCGCGAAATACCAGATGCACCTTCTGTGTTGTATCTCTCTGGAAAGAAAGAACTTCTTAAAAAAAAATGCATTGCAATCGTCGGTTCCAGAGCGGCAACCGCTTATGGCAGGAAGGTGGCTCATTCCCTGGCAAAGGCGCTGGTCAGTCATTCAAAGACAGTCGTTTCGGGACTGGCTCTCGGCATTGATGCCTGTGCTCACCGGGGGGCTCTGGATGGAGGGGGTAATACAGTTGCTGTGCTTGGATGTGGTCTGGACGTTGTTTACCCCAGACAGAATGAAGTGCTTTACAGGAAAATCCTAGAAGATGGAGTAGTGGTCAGTGAGTATCCGCTTGGTACCCGTCCGGAAGGATTCAGGTTCCCCGCCAGAAACAGAATAATTGCCGGGCTGAGTCGGGGCATTGTCGTGGTGGAGGCTGCCAGGAAATCCGGGTCCCTGATTACCGCTCAGCTGGCATTGGATTACGACAGAGAAGTTTTTGCTGTTCCTGGACAAATAGATTCCCATAAAAGCGCAGGCAGCCATTGGCTGCTGCAGCAGGGCGCCAAGTTGATCCAGGGTGTGGAGGATATTCTGGATGAATTTCCCGGTGAGGATATCATCAATGTTTCTGAGACCCTGGACAGCGATAAAGAGATAAATTCGCTGGAACCAGATTCTCTTCAGGTTCTTAATGCACTTGAACCATACCCACGGACCCGGGATCAGGTGATAGACAGTGTGGAGCTGCCTGCCTCCAGGGTCAATGAGCTTCTGCTCCTTCTTGAACTGGAGGGTCTTGTTGAAGTTCTGCCGGGAGATAATATAAGGCGGCTCAGGTGAGTGGTTGGTTCGTAATTATCCATGAAACTCTGCCGGATTGGGGATGTGTCTGCTTTATCAGGCTGAGTTTCATACGTAATCAGAATAATTATTAATACATGAGCAGTTTCGATATGAATAAGAAAATACAAATAGCACCGTCAATATTGTCAGCCGACTTCAGCCGCCTGGGTGAAGAGATCAGATCCGTGGAAAGCTGTGGAGCGGATGTTATCCATATAGATGTAATGGATGGCCGTTTTGTGCCGAATATTACTATCGGCCCTCTGGTTGTCGAGGCGGCAAGAAGGGTTACAGACAAAGTGCTTGATGTTCACCTGATGATTGTTGAACCGGACAGATATCTTGAGCAGTTTGCTTCTGCCGGAGCAGACTGGATTACGGTACATGTGGAAGTCTGTAATCATCTGCACAGGACAGTGACCAGAATAAAGGAACTTGGGAAAAGGGCGGGAGTTGTCCTTAATCCCAGCACTTCTCTGACTGCTCTTGACTACATTCTGGAAGATGTTGATCTGGTCATGTTCATGTCAGTTAATCCGGGGTTTGGCGGTCAGTCGTTTATTCCTTCCACTCTCAAAAAAATAACCAGTCTGCGGCGCCGGATTGATGAGCTGGGTCTGTCAATCGGTATTGAAGTCGACGGTGGGATCAGTGAAAAAACAATTGGCTCGGTGGCAAAAGCTGGAGCCAATATTTTTGTTGCAGGATCCGCGGTCTATGGCAGTGAAAATTATGGTAAAACCATCAGTCATCTGAAAAAGAAGGCCGGGGATGGGGCTGTCCTGTACCGGTCGGAATAGAGCAGGGGGAAGATTTGCAGAAAACGATTGACCTGTCGTTATGCAGTGCTTTTGAAAAATTGCAGGAACTGGCTGCCAGACCCTACGACCTGACAAAAGAAAAGAGCCTGGAAAAGAATGGGAGATTGGAAAGATATATCTGTCGTTCTAGATTGTTGCATCTTTTTTTTGCGGCCCAGCGTGTCAGCGACGATGTCCTTGACTGCCTGCAGCAGGTTGCCGATGAACTCTCGCTTGTTGCACAGTTCAGAAAGATGCGTCGGGGGGCTGTGCTCAACAGGATTGCGGGGTATGAATCTGAAAACAGGCAGGTGCTTCATACTGGTTGCAGGGACATGTTTACCGATAACCCTGTTGAACCTGAAATTACACGGCTGGCACGACAGGAGCTGGAAAAGCTGGAGATTTTTCTTAAAGAGCTTGAAAATGGCAGACTCTGTAACAGTGAAGGAAAGCCATTTGATACCCTGGTGCAGGTAGGAATAGGCGGTTCTGATCTTGGTCCGAGATCAGTGGTCGAAGCCTTGAAACAGTATGGCCGGTCGGGAAGAACCGTCAGATTTATCTCCAATGTGGATCCGGATGACTGTGCCCGGGTGCTGGCGGAGATTTCTCTTGAAACCACTCTGGTTAATATCGTTTCAAAAAGTGGAACCACGCTGGAAACGCTGGCCAATGAAGAGCTCGTTCGTTCGGTGATGAAAAAAGCAGGTCTTGATCCTGCCCTGCACTGTATTGGTGTTACGGGCAAAGGAAGTCCAATGGATAACCCGAAACGATATCTGCGTTCCTTTTATATGTTTGATTCCATAGGGGGCCGGTTCAGTACAACTTCAATGGTCGGTCTGGTTGCTCTGGGGTTTTCCCTGGGATTTTCCCGGGTTATGGAGTTTTTACAGGGTGCAGCCAGTGTCGATTACGGGGCGGAAGAGAAAGATATTTTTAAAAATATTCCCTTAATGATGGCACTTCTCGGCGTCTGGAACAGGAATTTTCTTGGATATAATTCTCTGGCCGTTCTCCCGTATAGTCAGGCACTGCATCGTTTTTCGGCACATCTTCAGCAGTGTGATATGGAAAGCAACGGAAAATCAGTCTCCAGGTATGGAGAACCGGTCGCCTGCAGAACCGGGCCTCTTGTATGGGGAGAGCCGGGCACTAATGGTCAACATGCATTTTATCAGTTACTTCATCAGGGAACTGAAGTTGTGCCTGTTGAATTTATAGGTTTTTCGAAATCACAGTCCGGTCTGGATCGAAAGATTGACGGAACCAGCTCCCAGGAAAAACTTCTGGCGAACCTGCTTGCCCAGATGGTCGCCTTTGCAACCGGGAGCGATTCTGAAAACCCAAACAGGAAATTTACAGGAAATCGCCCCTCCTCTCTCCTTTTTGCCGATAGATTGACTCCGGAAACCATGGGCGCAATTCTGGCGACTTATGAAGCGAAAATTGTTTTTCAGGGGTTTATCTGGAATATTAACTCTTTTGACCAGGAGGGAGTGCAGCTGGGAAAAGTTCTTGCTTCACGCTTTTTGAGGGCTATGAAAGGGGATGATTCGGGATATGGAAGTATTGAGGTTAAATTACTTGATCTGGTAAATACAAGGGGGTTGTAAGGAGAATCAGCACTGAATAGTGCTTCATTTTTGGAGGGTGCCGGACGGAATTTTTGTTGACAAAATAGCACAGCAAAGATATTCTCACACGCTGAATGTGAATTCATAATTGAGTATGTTGATAATTGTTTTTCCTGCGTATGGGGAAAATAATTATCAACAGGTATTGAAACCCCGAGTTTTCCTTTTTATCGGGTATTTGTCACCTCTTTCACGGGCTTGAGAAAGGCCAGGGAAGTTACAGGGTGAACAAAGAGGAAATAAATAAACCGGAACAGGGTTTTAATTTTTTTCTGCAAAGTAAAATTGGGTTGAGTTGAAGTTTAAATTGTAATTTCAAAGGAGGAAATCATGGCAAAACATGAGACGCCCTTGTTGGACCAACTGGAGACTGGCCCGTGGCCAAGCTTCGTGACCGACATAAAGCGCCAGGCGGAGACAAAGCCGGAGTGTTGGGATATTTTGGGTATCCTGGAACTGTCCTATAAGGACAGGATCACTCACTGGAAACATGGTGGTATTGTAGGTGTTTTCGGATATGGTGGTGGTATCGTCGGACGTTACGCGGACGTTCCAAAGCAGTTCCCCGGAGTAGAACATTTCCATACTATTCGTGTTGCCCAGCCGGCATCCAAATATTATTCGACCGCTAATCTTCGTCAGCTGATGGACCTGTGGGAGAAGCACGGTTCAGGCATGACTAACTTTCACGGATCAACTGGTGACATCATCCTGCTCGGAACCAGAACTGAAAATCTCGAACCGCTTTTCTGGGATCTGACCCATGATATGGGACAGGATCTTGGTGGTTCCGGTTCCAATCTGCGTACACCTGCCAACTGTATCGGCCAGTCCAGATGTGAGTGGGCCTGTTATGATACGGAAGAATGTTGTCATCACCTGACCATGCACTATCAGGATGAGATTCATCGTCCTGCATTCCCGTATAAATTCAAGTTCAAGTTCTCCGGTTGTCCCAATGACTGTGTTGCTGCCATTGCACGTTCAGATGTGGCGGTTATCGGCACCTGGCGTGATGATATTCAGATCGACCAGGCTGCCGTGAAAGAGTATGTAGCCGGTAACTATCCTGCAAATGGTGGTGCTCACAGCGATAAGGACTGGGGACCTTTTGATATTCAGAAAGAAGTCATAGATCTCTGTCCCACTGAATGTATGTGGATGGAAGGTGATGAACTGAAGATTGATAACAGCGAATGTACCCGCTGCATGCATTGTATCAATGTAATGCCCCGTGCTCTTCGTCCGGGAATGGACAAGGGTGCAAGTATCTGTGTTGGTGCCAAGGCTCCTATCCTTGACGGCGCACAGTTTTCAACCCTCATTATTCCTTTTATGAAAATATCCAAGGACAATGAGTTTGAAGAACTGATCGATTTTATCGAGACCATCTGGGACTGGTGGATGGAAGTGGGTAAAAACCGCGAGCGTGTTGGTGAAACCATGCAGCGTGTCGGCCTGCCGACCTTCCTCTCAGTTATGGGTGTCGAGCCGATTCCGCAGCATGTGAAAGAGCCCCGTTCAAATCCATACGTATTCTGGAAAGAAGAAGAGGTTGAGGGTGGTTTTGAACGTGATATCGTGGAATTCCGTAAGCGTCACGCAGCCTGATACTGTCAGTTATTGAGTTGATAATCCAAATTATTTAATACATAAGGAGATTTACCATGGGTTATAATCCAGACAAACCAATGGATGGCAGGATCTCAGATCTTGGTCCCCCGCATTACGAACAGTTTTTCCCGCCTGTAATCAAGGCGAATAAGGGCAAGTGGCTTTATCATGAGATTGTTCAGCCTGGTGTCCTGATGCATAAATCGGAAACCGGTGATGAAGTATATTCCATTCGTGTCGGATCCCCGCGTCTGGTTTCCATCGAATATATTCGTGAAGTCTGTGATATAGCGGATAAGCATTGCGACGGCTTCCTTCGTTTCACTACCAGGAATAATATTGAGTTCATGGTTGATTCCAAGGATAAGGTTCAGCCTCTGCTCGATACCTTGGCCAGTTACGGCAACAGCTATCCAGTTGGTGGAACCGGTGCCGGTGTAACCAATATTGTTCACACTCAGGGTTGGGTACATTGCCATACTCCCGCAACTGATGCTTCAGGTGTAGTCAAGGCGGTAATGGATGAGCTGTTTGACTATTTCACATCTCACAAGCTTCCCGCCCAGGTACGTATTGCTCTGGCGTGCTGTCTCAATATGTGTGGTGCTGTTCACGCCTCTGACATTGCTATCCTCGGTGTTCATCGTAAGCCACCGATGATTGATAATGAGCGTATTACCGGTGTCTGTGAATTGCCACTCGCCATTGCTTCATGTCCTCTCGGCGCTGTAAAGCCGGCCAAGGCTGAGGTTGACGGCAAGGAAATCAAGAGCGTCAAGGTTAATGTTGACCGATGTATGTTCTGTGGTAACTGTTACACCATGTGTCCTGCCATGCCTCTGGCGGATCCTGAAGGTGACGGTATTGCGATTCTTGTTGGTGGGAAGGTATCCAACTCAAGAACAGCACCGAAATTCTCTAAACTGGTTATTCCCTTTCTGCCGAATAACACCCCGAGATGGCCTGAGACTGTAGAAGCGATCAAGAAGATTCTTGAAGCTTATGCGTCTGATGCCAAGAAGTATGAGCGTGTTGGTGAATGGGCCGAGAGAATCGGATGGGAGAAATTCTTCGAAAAATGTGATATTCCATTTACCGAGAAGAGCATCGATGACTATCGTCTCGCATATGATACCTGGCGTACCACAACGCAGTTCAAGTATACCAGTCATATCAAATAGTAAGTCAAGAATGATGTTTGATAACCGGAGACTGCATGGGTAGACTCCGGTTGTTCGATGCTTTCTTCAAAACCTATTAAAGGGAGTTCTATCATGGCTTTAAGTAAAGAAGAATTGAAGGATGCCATTGAGGAGAAAGCTACGAAATCTCCGAAACCGCAACTGTACATCAAAGATTTTTACAAATGTGATCCCGACTCGAAACCACGTGTTATTAAAAACGTGGCCAATGAGATGGTTCGGGAAGGACGGTTGATGTTCTGGTCTTCCGGGTCAACAACGATGTATGGTATTCCAAGTCGTATTCAGGATGAGGAAGAATAGCGGAAAGAAACATTTTTGTTATTTCTACTTTTAAAAGGGCACGGGGAGCAAGACTTCCGGTGCCCTTTTTTTTGTGACTGAACCTGCAAGTGCAGAATCCGTGGAGCCTGTGAGGAGTCACAATCCCGGTCATATATCATCAGCAATTTTAAAAGTCTGGATAGGGTTTCTGAATGGATACGCGATTTTATGAATCAATTGATTCAACAAACAGGATGGCGAAAATCGAGGCGGAAAGAGGGGTTGAGCATGGGACTGCCGTGGTGGCGGAAAAACAGACTAACGGCAGGGGAAGACTTGGAAAAGTATGGAATTCAGTACCTGGAAAAGGCTTATATTGCTCAATTATTGTCTGCCCCGATGTGTTGCCTGAGCGCTATGCACAGTTGACCCTTGTGGCTGGAGTTGCCGTAGCTGAGGTCCTTGAGAATGTTCTCAAGAAAAGATGTCAGTTGAAGTGGCCCAATGACATTTTTTTCAGTGGAAAAAAGTGTGGCGGTATTCTGACGGAGTCTGTGGAAGTGAAGAATGGAGTCATGAAAGGAAAAAGGGCGGCAATAGTTGGTATCGGTTTGAATGTGAATTCGGTACTTATGGATTTTCCGGAAAATTTACGCGATATGGTTACGTCGTTATTTCTGGAAGGTGGCAGAAAGCACTCGATTAAAGAACTTTTTGAACAGGTGAGAAAAAAATTACTGAAGGAGATAGAGGTCTTTGAAAGTGGAGGTTTTGGCGAAATTCTGGAAAAATGGCGGGCACGTGACTTTCTGTTGGGAAAATCTCTTGAATGCGTAGGATATGACGGATCAATTGTCAGGGGGGTGGCTTTGGGACCGGACGAAAAAGGACGAATGTATTTGCGGGGTCAGGATGGCAGGGACATCCGGGTTCTCTCGGGAGATTTGCGTCTGGCGGGGTTTGCAGTAAAAGAAGATTGATGGCTTCCGGTAGTGTTTGGAAACCATCCGCCCTGCAGTAACTGCTGGTCACAGGGGAAGCAACCCTGTGACCAGTTACCTTATGTCAGTACCGGTAATAATCAGGTTTAAAGGGGCCGGTAACCGGGACTCCGATATACTTTGCCTGTTCTTCGGTCAATCTGGTGAGTTTTGCTCCAATATTACCGAGATGGAGCCTGGCGACCATCTCGTCCAGCTCTTTTGGCAGAAAGTAAACCTTGTTCTCATATTTGGAGCGGTTGTTCCAGAGTTCAATTTGTGCCAGGACCTGGTTGGTGAAGGAATTACTCATGACAAAACTTGGATGCCCCGTGGCACAACCAAGGTTAACCAGACGGCCTTCTGCAAGGATGATGATTCTCTTGCCGTCGGGAAAAATGACATGATCCACCTGGGGTTTGATGTTCTCCCATTCCAGATCTTTCAGACCTGCAATATCAATCTCTGAGTCGAAATGACCGATATTGCAGACTATAGCCTCGTTTGGCATTTGTTCCATATGGGCCCTGGTTATCACGTTCAGGTTTCCAGTACAGGTTACAAAGATATTACCGATGGAGGCAATATCATCCATGGTGACAACCTGATATCCTTCCATGGCGGCCTGCAGAGCACAGATGGGATCAATTTCAGTAATATAGACGGTTGCCCCCATACCACGCAGAGCCTGCGCGCACCCTTTGCCAACATCACCGTACCCGACAACAACCGCATTTTTACCAGCAATCATGACATCTGTACCGCGTTTGATACCATCGATGAGGGATTCTCTGCAGCCGTAAAGATTGTCAAATTTCGATTTTGTTACAGAGTCATTGACATTGATTGCGGGGCATTTCAGGCTACCTTCCGCTGCCATTTCCGAGAGACGGTGTACTCCAGTCGTAGTTTCTTCACTGATTCCGCGGATGTTTTTAAGTTCCTCATGATATTTCTCGTGGAGCACAAGCGTCAGATCGCCTCCGTCGTCAAGGACCATGTTGGGTCGCCAGTTTTCAGGTCCAAAGATGGTCTGGTCAATACACCACCAGAATTCCTCCTCGCTTTCACCTTTCCAGGCAAAAGTTGGAATGCCTGCAGCAGCCATGGCGGCGGCAGCGTGGTCCTGGGTGGAGAATATATTACAACTGGACCAGCGTATTTCTGCCCCAAGTTCAATTAAAGTTTCCATCAGGACAGCTGTCTGGATAGTCATGTGCAGACAACCGGCAATACGGGCTCCTTTTAATGGAGCCGTGTCACTGTATTCTTTTCGCAGGGCCATAAGGCCTGGCATTTCCGTTTCGGCGATCTTGATTTCCTTTCTTCCCCATTCTGCGAGGGAAATGTCGGCAACCTTAAAATCATTTTTGGATGTACTCATGTATTTATACCTTTTGTGTGAGTAATTTCAGTTCAGAGCTGATACAAACAGTTGGTCTGTTCAGAAACACGTTCTTTTTCTTCTGTCTCTTCGTTGCAGGGTTAATTTTATTCTTAGAATATCATATATATGCCTGCTATAAAATTGATCCTGCGCCTCTATATAGAAGGAAAAATCAAATTTCTGGCCGGACACTGGTTACGAATCAGGAAAGATTTGCGGCATCACGAAGTTGCTCAGCCTTATCTGTTTTTTCCCAGGTAAAATTGTCAAGTTCCCGACCAAAATGGCCATAGGCCGCGGTTGCCCTGTAAATTGGCCGGAGGAGATCAAGCTGTTGTACAATGGCCTTTGGCCGCAGATCAAAGAATTCAGTGATAAGCTCTTTCATTCTGGTATCAGAAATTTTACCGGTACCAAAACTGTTTACATTTATGGAGACCGGCTTTGAAATGCCTATTGCATAGGCAATCTGCACTTCAAGTTCATCAGCAAGACCTGCAGCGACGAGATTTTTAGCGACATATCTTCCGTAGTATGAGCTGGATCGATCTACCTTGGAAGGATCTTTTCCTGAGAAAGCCCCGCCGCCGTGGGACCCTTTTCCGCCGTATGTGTCAACAATAATTTTCCGTCCTGTCACTCCGCAGTCACCAACCGGCCCACCAATGACAAATCTACCCGTCGGGTTGATAAAAAACTGGGTATTGTTATCAATCATTTCAGCAGGAAGAGCGGGCTTGATGATTTCTTCCATTACTCCTTCCTTGAGATCTTCATAGCTGATATCAGCGTTATGCTGGGTAGAAAGTACAACTGCATCTATCCGTGCAGGTACATCATTTTCATATTGTATCGTGACCTGACTTTTGGCATCCGGGCGAAGCCATGGTAATATGTTTTTCTTACGGACTTCCGCCTGACGTTTTGTCAGTAGGTGGGCAAAGGTTATGGGCATGGGCATGAGAACCGCTGTTTCGTTACAGGCATAGCCGAACATCAACCCCTGATCTCCGGCACCCTGATCCAGATCCAGTCCCTTTCCTTCGTCAACACCCTGGGCAATGTCTGGGGATTGTTTGTCTATTGAAGTAATGATGGCACATGACTGTGAATCAAATCCCATTTCAGAGGAATTATATCCGATTTCTTTAATGGTGTTTCTGACTACATCCGGCATATCTACCCAGGCAGAAGTAGTGATTTCGCCGGCAATTATGGCCATGCCGGTCGTAACCAGGGTTTCACAGGCAACTCTGGCTGCAGGATCCTGGATGAGAATGGCATCAAGAATGGCATCGGAAATCTGGTCGGCAACTTTGTCAGGATGCCCTTCTGAAACCGATTCGGATGTGAATAAATAATCTGACATAAAAAACTCCATTGAGAGAAGGAAATGCGTTATATCTGAATCCTTCTTCTGCACGGAAAAACGGTCTTTTTCCGGCGACGGAGTAAGACCTGCCGGAAGACATTTTTACACCCGCGGAAACTGATTGAAGAAAATGTTCTCATTTTCTGGAAGGCAGGATTCAGCTTGTAGAATCTTCGGTGCAAATCATACGCATTTTGTCCGAAAATTCAAGAAAATTGGGGAAAAAATGATAATAATTTGTTTTGTTGTCCAGGAAAAACAAAAGTAACCATGACCTGTGAGCGGGTGGACCGAGAAAGGCGACTGATTTTTTCAAACAAAACTGATTGTGAATTTTAAGCTTTTATTTCAACGTGTTATCCTGTGAATCTGCTGGAATCAGTCACTATTTTTTGGGCAAGTATAAAAATGGGGCTTGTTCAAAAGATCTGAATGATTAAATTGCGCATTTGTTCTCTCTGCTACCGTGGATAACGGTTAGGTGGGTCTGGAAACTGTGGCAACTGTGAGCAATTACGTTATATCTAAAGAACATCAGGACGGATTATGTCGATAGAAGCAGCAAAGGAAGTATTACTCGTGGAAGAACAGGGTCTTGCGGAAGTTCGAAAGAGAATTGGTGATGAATTTGTCAGGGCTGTGGAGGCTGTTCAGTTCTGCAGTGGGAGACTGGTCATCACCGGGATCGGCAAATCGGGTCTGGTTGGACAGAAAATCTCTGCAACATTGAACAGTACGGGAACGCCTTCTTTTTTTCTTCATCCGGTTGAGGCAATGCATGGGGATCTTGGAATGGTTATGGCGGCAGATGTCGTTCTGGCTATCTCATATTCCGGCGAAACAAATGAGCTGAACGGGCTGTTGACCAGCCTGAAAAAGAGGGGAAACAGGATCATTGCAATGACAGGAGGCGCTCACTCCACACTGGCGAGGGCTGCAGATATAGTACTGGATATCAGTGTCCCCAAAGAGGCTTGTCCCCTGGGACTTGCTCCTACTGCAAGTACCACGGCAACGCTGGCCATGGGAGATGCACTGGCGGTGGTTCTGCTGAACCGGAAAAAATTCCAGGCGGAGGATTTTCGCTTAAATCATCCGGGGGGGAGTCTGGGAGAAAGATTGAAGGTAAAGGTGTCTGAAGTAATGCTGGTGGGGGAGGATATTCCTGTCATTTCTCCGGAAGAAAGTGGAGGACGGGCTATCAGGGAATTGAATGAAAAAAACAAGGGTGCAGTTGTAGTTATTGACGATACCAGGTCTGTTCTGGGAATTGTCACCGATGGTGATGTGCGGCGGGCGATCATAGGCAACGTGGAACTGAACGGGACAACAGCTGCAGATCTTATGACAGTGGCTCCAGTATGCATTGAAGGTTCAAGAATGGCTGCAGATGCTCTGAGCATTATGCAGGAGTATGAGATAACAGCTTTGCCGATTGTGGATGAAAAAGGACGTCTTGAGGGGATGTTGCACCTCCATGATCTTCTTGGAAAAGGAGAATTCCGTTTTCTGGTTTAGCCCGTTTTGTTGTATTTTGCCGTAACGCGGAAATTGGGCGAAAAGACAACTACACTTCAGAGGCAATACAATCATAGCGTTGTTACCCCTGTGAGTAGTTAGCCATTTTTCAAAGTGGCTTAAAGATCACCTGATGAAAAGTCCCAACTTTTTTTCTTTTTATCATAGGCATAAAACATGATCAATGAGAGGGGACGGCTGCCACTTTTTTCCAGGCATTGAAGCTTGAAGAGAAGTTTTGAAGGTGTTTCCTTAATAAAGGTGATTATTGGATTGCTGAGTTTTTCAGGTACTGTTGACGGATAATTCAAGGAAAAAATCTTTTTGAAGTTTGTTTCAAGATATTTTTGCTTCTGGTTAAGAAAAATTTCCTGGTCGAGTGATTGTACCATTCCTCTGGTTTCAGTTGCTATCTCCTGAAATTCCGGGTCTTTTGAAAAAGAGCTGTGTTCGATAATAGAAACAACTTTCCTGTAGGTGTTCCTGGCGGCGGACAGGTTCTGTTTCTCCAGTTGTTTTTTTGCGGCCTGTCTTTCCTTTATTATTGATGCCTGCAGGGAAATTCTGGCCAGTTTTTTTACATTGACATCAGAGCCGCCAGATCCTTTCAGCATATCCTTGTCTTTTGTGAGTAGAATCTGCGCACTTCTGTAGGCATCAATGGCTTCCTGCCAGGCTCCCTTGCTGAAGGCAAGATTACCTCTTTTTATGGCATTATAGAGTTTTGCCTTTTTTGCATGAACTGCTATTTTATTTAACGTTTCTTTCGGTACAACACCTTTACTTTCAGCAAGCTGTATGGCTTTTTGATAGAAAGAAGTTGCCTTTTCCCAGTCAGATTCAGCAAACAGAGAGTCACCCTTTGATTTTAAATCTTCAAACCGGCTTTTTTCCAATCCCTGTAGAAGCTGCCCCCTGTACTGCTGCTGCATTTCTTGAGGCAGCTCATTGAGGTAGACCAGTGCATCTGTATAATGTTTTATTGCAAGTTTCCAGGAATGTTCTTTTTGTTTTTCACTGGCTTTCTTTAGAAACTGCAGTAATTTCGCATGTTGCAGCTTCGATATGAGTATAGGCAGGACTGTATTGTCGAGGGCCTGTGTATTGCGGGCCACGCTGATGGCTTCCTGCAGTTTGGTGGAGGCGTCTGCCCATCTGGCTTCATCGTAGAGAGAAAACGCAGTCTTTTTTAATTCCTCAAAAAAGAGCAGCGCCTTGACATCTTTTCTGTCGAGATACTGGCCGTTGAACAAAATTTTACCGGCCAACCCCATTTTCATTTTTTTGGATTGAAGTGTGTTTTGTATTTCAGATTTGAGAACAGCCATTTCTGTTTGGCGTATAAACTGAACATGCCCTGCCAGTATCATGGCCTGGTCGCAGTTCTGTTTTGCACTGGTAAAATTTTCCTCTTTCAGTTGGGTTTTGCAGATAGAAAAAGACTTCCGGGCGAAACTGATATTCTGTTGAAGTGTGTAATAGTAATACCCGGCTGCACCGGACAAGAGGAGAATAATTCCGAGGATAAGGATAAGTTTGATTTTTGCATTCGGGGGCGAAGCAGGCGAAGGTGTTGGGTCCAGTTTCTTTTTTCTTGTTGGAAAACCTGCTTTCTTTGTTTTTTCCTTCGTTGGCTTTTGTGGGATTTCTGGTGGTTCCGGGTCGTTGGAAATGTTTTCTGAAGATAATTCTCTGAGCAGCTCAATACTTCTTTTCAGCCTGTCAATATCTATGGAAATATCAGGGAAATCTGCAACGGTTTCCGGGATTTTTTCATAAAGTTTCAGGGCTGTTTCACCGTTGCCCCTGTCTTCTTCGCTTCTTGCCTTATTATGAAATTTCTTGGCAATATTTATCGCTTTTTTAGCGTTTGAGAAATAGGGTTCTGCCTCCTGCCTGGTTGATGGGGGAAGATCACTCAGCAGATTGAAAAGCTGGGAGTAGCGATTTTGTTTATCCAGAAGCTGGATCAGGGCAAAATCAATCTCAGATCCGGTATCTGCCTCGCTTGAGTGAGATTCTTCAGGTTGTTTCTCCTGGATTAATTCCTCTTCATCGGTTTGTTCGATGGAGAGATAATCATGTCCGGTTGTCAGGTCAGAATCATCAAGAGTATCGATTTCTGCAGGAATAGGTTGACTCAGTGGTGTACCTTCGCCTTTTGCCTTGAGAATTGTGGAGAATGGTAATCGTGAGCTGTTTTCTGTAAACCAGAGCGCAGCCTCCTCATTAAAAGCATTGTCAATAGAATAGAATTCGCCACATATCATTCTGCCGATATGGATGATCAGTTCAGGCAGAGATTTGTTCTGTTCCCAGAAATCACCGAGACAGATGGCAGCAGGATCGAAATCTGGATGAAAAATCGGGGTTTTAGGTTTACAGCTCGGCGGGAAATGTGGGAAGCCGAAGGGTATTGAGCATTCAACAATATGTTTTTCCGCCAGTATGATTTCGTCATTTTCCTGTATCATTCCAGGGACAGAATAAGTTATTTCATACTGATCCGGCGGGTCACCCTTTACGGGTTGGACGGAAATGAATTCATGGGCAGAAAATTCCCTTGTGATCCGGCTTAGAATCTCACTGAGTTGGTCGGATTGAGCTGTCATATATTAAATATATTCATGGTAGGTATATGTGTACAATATCAGACAGTATATCAAGTTCATTACGCATTACAAATTAAAAGATTGAATTATCCCTATTTTTTTTCCTGCAAAAGTTAGTTAGTGAGTGTTTTTGCGAATATCATGAAATTTTTCTTTTTTAAAAATGTTTAAAGAGGTCGCTCAGGTTTTTTATTTTTCTTCTAAATAACAAAAGTTATCTTGATTACCCATGAAATTCAGCCAAATTGTGGATGTACCTGTTTGATCAGGCTAGCCTACGGTTAAAAAATCACTGGAAATCTCAATTGATAAGGAATTCAAATGAAAAAGTGTCAGTCCAGATCATTTTATAATCAGTCTAAAGTGATTTTTGAAATACGCCTGATAAAACAGGCCCAATCCCCAGACTCACAAATAACAGGCTGAGTTTCATGCGTAATCGGAATTCATTAAGTAATTGAGGGAAATTGTGAAAA
>NZ_JBPLBA010000169.1:0-18840 GCF_054039375.1 Desulfomarina sp.
ACATCTTTCCCATTCTGAAGAGAACCGGGTCGAGGCAGGAATTTCTGCAGAAACTCCGCCGAGATCTCCTGAATATTATCGGGGATACGGACAGCCAGCCGGGTCATGGTATTGCGCAGCTCCCTGATATTGCCGGGCCATGAACATCTGTACAGTAATTCCTCCGCCTCGCCCGCAAAGGCAGGCGGCCCGGAATCTCTGCCCATTTCCTCAAATGTCCGACGGAGAAAATGGCCGGCCAGCAGAAGAATATCTCCTTTTCTCTCCCGAAGCGGTGGAAGCTGCACCGGCAGAACATCAAGGCGGTAGAACAAATCACGCCTGAAGATCCCTGCCTCCACATCATCGTGTAGATCACGGTGAGTTGCCGCAACAATACGGACATCAATCCGTATCTGCTGTTCACTGCCAAGCCGCTGAATTTGACCGCCCTCAAGGACCCTGAGCAGGCGCACCTGGAACTGCAGAGGCATTTCTCCTATCTCATCGAGAAAAAGGGTTCCCCCGGAGGCCTGTTCAAACCGCCCCCGGTGTGTCTTCGCTGCCCCGGTAAAAGCACCTTTTTCATGGCCGAAAAGCTCACTCTCAAGCATTGATTCTGGTATGGCACCGCAATTGACAGCGACAAAAGGTCCGGTGGCCCGAGGGCTGATCCGGTGTACGGCCATGGCCACCAGCTCCTTTCCCGTACCGGTCTCCCCCCTGATAAGAACGGGCTCATCCAGGGCAGCGAAACGGGGCAGATCCGCAAGTGCCTCAGACATCACCGGGTCCTGGAAAAGGAGATAAGGATCGAGCCGGTTTTTCAATACTGACCCTTGCCTGGCGGCCATATCCCTGCTCAACCGGGTTGCCAGGTCAATGGGATCGACCGGTTTCTGCAGGTAATCACGCACCCCGTGTTTCAGTGCGATGACTGCATTGTCGACGGAACCGTGACCTGTAATGAGATAAAAACAGCCATCTGGGTGATGTTTCTGAAAAAGAGGCAGCAACTCCAGTCCCTCACCATCCCTTAATTTCAGGTCGGCAAGAATGACATCAAATTCACTGCTTTCCAGTTTCAACCCCGCCTCCCGGAGTGATCCGGCACAACTCACTTCAGCACCCAGTCCCCGCAGGGCCCGGCCAAGACTTCGCTGTATTGCGACATCATCGTCCATCACCAGAATTCGCATTCCCTGCAGATCGGGAAGTTCCTTTTTCATACTGCTGCTCCAGTCTCCCGATCGGGAAGAACAAGCCTCAGCACCGCACCGCCCCCCGGCCTGTTTTCCGCGGTAACAGTACCGCCATGGGCCTCAATGGTACGCCTGGTGATCGCCAGCCCCAGGCCATGACCGGTGGATTTGGTGGTTACAAAGGGTGCAAATATATCGAGATCTTCAGGAAGGCCGCTGCCACGATCTTTTATTTCAAAGACAAGACTGCCGTCCTCCCGCCGGACGGCCAGTTCGACAACTCCATCTTTCTGTCCGCTTTCCGCACTGTTGATGACCAGGTTGAGCAGGGCGTCACGGACAGAATCCGTCATAATCTCAACCTGCCCTTCCACCTGGTTGAGGCAGTGAAGCTCCAGACCATTGCGGACCAGCACCGGTTCCGCCAGCCGGGCCACTTCCGCCAGCAGCTCCTCCATAGCCACTTCCCTGAGGGGCTCATCCCTTTTTCTTGTCAGGTCCAGCATGGAACCCAGCTTTTCATCCAGTCTCACCAGGTCCCGATCCATCTCCTCAATAATTTCATCCTGCTCCTGGGGCATGATACGCAGGGAAGCCAGGTTTGCCCGAAAACTTGCAAGGGGATTACGCAGATCGTGGACCAGTCCGGCCATCAGTTCGGCCGCGGTGGCATACCTGTACAGCTCCCGAAGCCGTTTTTCCAGCTCCCTGACCCTTCCGGCCGCCCAGACGGTTACTCCAAAGGCAATACAGAGAGCACCGACACCAAGAAAGGAAAAAAGGGTAATCGCCTGAATAATTCCACCCATAGCCCTGCCTACTGTTTCCCGCAGGGTAGCCCGGTTGAAACCGAATTCCAGGCTGACCGGGCCCCTGCCCTGACCTTCCAGCAGAAACTCTATTCTGAGCAGAGGGGCAGACTCCGAATAAAGCCGGCTGGCCGCAGTTACACCGCGAAGATCACCTGTGCCCGCTTTTTTATAGCCCTCTGTTTTTTCAGTGACAAGCCGATTCCTGGAATCATGATATTTGTGAATTCCCTCTCCCCGGGAACGGACACGAACATGCTCAAGATCCGGAATCTGACGGAAAATGGTATTGATCTCCGTGTGCAGCCAGGAATGTGAACCCTCCGCCAGCAGGGGATCAATATCAGCCTTTGAGAGACGTTCAACCAGCGGTGTCACTGATGTCAGCAGGCCGTGAACAACCAGTCGGGACTGTGCCTGTCTGCCCTTGAAATAAAGCCAGGTGGAACCCGCTCCGGTCACCACCACAAACAGTAACAGCAATATCAGATACGGTATCAGAATAATCCTGATCAGTGAAAGATTTGATTCGCGCATACCGGATTCAATTCCTCTGCCTGATTGCATTCATTTCAGATAATATTCTGCCGACCTCTTTTTCCAGGGACCGGCTCTTCTTCTCCCTTGCCAGTTGTTCCAGGGCGGAAAGGTCTGAAGCAAGTTCTTTTAAACCGAGATTGAGAAGCGATCCTTTGATTTTATGGGCTTTTTCCGCGACATCCTGCAAAGAGGGTGATTCACATTCCACCACGATACGCAATTCTTCCAACCCTTTGAACACCTGTTCCAGGGTAAGGGCAATCAACCGTTCCCTCTCCTCCAGAGAGAATGGAAAAACGGTTTCGATATATTCCCGTATTCCGGCCATGGTTAAGGCTGTTTCCTCAACATCCGCCTGCACCACAGTTGATTGCAATCCATCCTTTTCAAAATCATTCACACTCTCGTCCTTTCCACAGAACTGATGTAGAACCTGGGCAATCTGCACATTGCGGAACGGTTTCAGCAGATAATGATCCATTCCAGCCCGGCGGCAACGGTTCCGGTCTTCCTCCCCGGCATTGGCCGTCAGAGCAACTATCGGTGTATAGCGCCCCTGCAGTTTTTTCTGTAACTCAGGGATAATATGGGAAAAACCAGAAAAAGTTTCCCCACTGCCCTGCTCACATGAACGGATTATTTCCGCGGTACTCAACCCGTCGAGAACCGGCATCTGCATATCCATGAAGATGAGATCAAATGATACCGAAGCCATCTTTTCAAGGCATTCCCTGCCATTGGCCGCAATATGCGGTTTATGGCCGCCATGCTGCAGCATCATCTTCAATATTTCCTGGTTTGCCTCGTTGTCGTCCACTATCAGAATAACCAGGGATTTTTCACATTTCAGATCAACGTACTCTTCTCCTGCGAACACAAGAGCCTTCTCTTCCTCGGTGGCAACACCACATTTGCAGGTAAAATAAAATGTTGTACCCTTTCCTTCCTCTGTTTCAAACCATATCCTGCCCCCCATCATTGTGCAGAGCTCTTTACAGATGGACAGTCCCAGTCCGCTACCGCCATATTTTCTGGTGATGGAATTATCAGCCTGGGTAAAGGGTTCAAAAAGCTGCTCACGGTTCTCTTCCGGAATACCGACTCCTGTATCGTTCACTTGAAACAGCAGCAGAGCCATATCTTTTTTTACCGTTCCACTTATTTCAAGGGCAATTGACCCTTCGTGGGTAAACTTCAGACTGTTGCCCACCAGGTTTATAAGAATCTGTTGCAGTCTGAAACCATCCCCCGTAAAGACTTCCGGCAGGCTTTCATCAATACTGTATTTAAAGGCAATACCCTTGCTGCTGAACTGACCGGCAAGAATCTCTCCCGTATCAACAATCAGGTTTTTAAGCACAAAGGGACTTTCCTCCAGAAAAAACTGACCGGACTCAATTTTTGACAGATCAAGGAGGTTGTTCAACATATTCTCAAGAAAAACAGCAGCCCGCTTCCCCTTGAGCAACAGATCCTTCTGAACAGCACTCAGAGCGGTTGAAGCAAGGAGATCGAGAGTTCCTATCAACCCGTGCAGCGGCGTGCGGATATCATGGCTGACATTTGTGAGAATACGGCTTTTCATTTCATTGGCTGCTTCCGCCTTCTCCTTGGCCTGCAGCAACTCCACCTCATCTCTCTTTCTCTGGGTAATGTCCTCAATGATCCAGATATAACCGTCGCCATCAACATCTTTCGATTCTATCGATTTACCGGTCAGATTGACCCAGAACAATGAACCATCTTTCCTTTTCATTCGGGTTTCCGCCGTGAAAATATCCGAATGTTCAAAACCGGCGACAAATTCTTCGGCAAAGTCGAGGAATGCCTGCTTTGACGGGTACATCATTTCCGTCAGTTGTCCTACGATCTCGTCATCTTCAGAATACCCGAACAGTTCAGCACAGGTCCGGTTTATCCAGACAAACCGGCGATCAACAATTATGGTGATCCCCAGGCCGGCATGCTTGACAATAAGCTGCAGCTTCTCACTTTCCTCTTTTAATCTCTCCGTCAAACTGATTCGTTCTGAAATATCTTCCTTTACCGCTACAAAATGGGTTATTTCTCCTCCGGAATCGACAATGGGAGAAACAGTGGCTTCCTCCCAGTACATTTCCCCGTTTTTCTTTATGTTATGCAAGACACCCTTCCAGGTGTTTCCACTGGTGATTGTTTGCCACATCTCCCGATACACTGACTTTTTCAGTCTCCCCGAATTCAGTATCCGCGGATTCCTGCCGTATGCTTCATCAAAACCATAGCCGGTAACAGTGGTGAAATGAGGATTGACATAAACGATATTTCCACCGGCATCGGTTATGACAATACTGCTGCCGGCCTGTTCCACAACCTGTGAAAAAAGACGTATTTTTTTCTCACTCTCGGCGAGAGCCTCAGACTGGAGAAGTATGGTATACTGGCGTTTTTCCAGAAGATATGCGAAACCACAGGCAACAACCAGCAGAAGACCAAAAATCACCAGCAACCAGTTATAGAGCCCGGCAAGGGGAGCATTTACCCTGTGGAACCAGTCCGCATCAATGATATGGACCAGGAAAAGCTCATTTTCCTGTAGAGCTCTGCTGAAAAAATAGTACGTCTTCCCCTGGTGATCAATCGCGGAAAAGTCTGATTTTTTCACCCGGATCCAGCTGCCCCGGGGAAAACCCAGCCCAATGATTTCCTTTTCCGGAAACTGCTTCGAATGCCGAATGACCGCCCGCTGCTCTTCTGTCAGGTTTTCAACTGTATTCAGGATATTTTCCGTTGTATTCAGTAAAATACCCTGATTCGTTGCTAGCCCTGTTCGCAGGATATCCTTTTCTGAAGGCAGACTGGAAAAAGAAAAAATTGATTTCAACTGAAAAAAACGGGGGTCGATTTTCAGAACTGCAACCCCCATCTTTTCACCATTCAGCTCAATGGCATGGGAAAAATAGATTCCTGTTACATGGGAAGTAACTCCACGCGCCAGATAAACAGATTTTCCTTTTTTGAGCGCTTCGGTAAAATATGGCCGAAAACCATAGTTTTTACCGATGAAGGATTTGACGCTCGAAAACCTGCACAGGCCGTCCTTTGCCAACAGATATGCTGCGGAAATATACTGTATCTGGCTTATATTGTTAAGGATTTTATTTGTCATCAACCTGGAGATTGCCGTCGGCTCCAGGTCATGGTCAAATTTATAAAACACATTGGCAATGGTCGGGTCATTGATGACTAGATGATGGAGACTGTCTATTTCATTAATCCTTGATTCAAGCCTGGTGGCTTCCAGTTTAAAAAAACGGCTGTACCTGTCTATATCTGTAATTTTTCGTTCTTTATGGATATAAACAACGATAAAGGTAACCATCAGAATAATGGACACCACGAAAACAATGGAGACAAACACCAGTCTGGAAGTTTTTTTAGCTGTATTGGCCATTATCTGTTATTGCATCTGCAAAAAACCGGTTAAAAGCAGTATCATCGTAATTAAGCTGGATTTCAGGAGTAATTCATTTTAAGTATATCTTTTCTTTTTACAAAAAACAGTAAGAATATTCTTAAGCGGCTTTTATCTCTTTCTCACTGAATTCACCAGGAATTGAAATTACTTTTCAGGAACCGACAGGGGTTCACTGCCCATGAAAAATTTGAGACCTGATTGAGGACCATGCAGAAAAAACAGAACCGGAATGATGCACGCAACATTTATACCTGCAGCGAGTACAGGGAAGAAATGACGCTCCTGGCCTTGAAACGAAAACTTGCAGAGTCGAGACTGGACAATGACGAAAAATCCGCCCTTGAACAGGAAATAGCGGAGCTGGAACATAGAATCGGCATGTAGAGAATGGACCTGCTGAAAAAATACAGCTTCCTCATGGGCCTGATTCTGGTCGCCGTATTCACCCTGGCCGACACACGTGGAATAACCACTGGTGCAGGACTCTGGCTGAAAGAGCATCGTGGTCCGGACTGTATCATCGTTCTGATTTTCTTCCTCTCCGGCCTGGCCCTTGACACCTCAACCATCAGAGCCGGTCTCTCGGATATCAAGGGAACTCTTGCGGCATTGCTGCTGATTTTTATTATTGCCCCCCTTCTCACCCTGCCGTTCAGCTTTTTTCAACCGGACCCTGCCATCCTGATCGGTCTCTTTCTGGTGGCCGTCATGCCGACCACCCTCAGCAGCGGCGTGGTCATGACAGGCAGTTCAGGCGGTAATATGGCTCATGCCCTGCTGATCACCATTATCGCCAATTCCCTGGCGGTAATTACCATCCCCCTCACCCTCAGCCTCCTTCTCGCCATGACCGGAGACAGCCGAACCGTCGAAATAGACCAACTTCCCATAATCATCAAGATTGGCTCCCTCGTCCTTCTGCCCCTGGCAGGCGGAATCATTCTGCGTCGAAAACAACAAGCCATAACACGTCCCTTCCTGCCCTACACTGTCACCTGCAGCCAGATCGGTATTCTAGCCATGATATGGATGGCTCTCTGCCGGGGACGGGAAACAATTCTTGCCAATCTCGATGCCGTTTATCCTGTGCTGACCATTATTTTCTTATTCCACCTGGCCCTGATTGTCACGGGCCTGCTGCTCGCCCGTATTCTTGGCATTGGCCAGGGCCGTAGAGAGAGTGTTATTTTCATGGGCGTTCAGAAAACCCTGCCTCTCTCCATTATTCTCCAGGTTTCTCTCTTTCCCGAATTCAGCCTGGCCCTGGTCGTCTGTGTGCTGCACCACGTCATTCATCTGATAATGGACGGTTTTCTTGTGGAATACCTTAAAGGAAAAAAATGAGCACAGACAGACCACGCCTGCATACATTCAGTTATTCCTGCAGACAACGATTCGGCCGGCCCGTGGGGAAAATCGCCATAGATCTGGAATATCCCTGTCCCAACAGGGAAAAAGGCGGCTGTATCTTCTGCTCAGCACCCGCTTTTACGCCCGGCTACCAGCGAAAAAACGAGAACCCGGCAAAGCAGATAGCCAGGGGCAGAAAAAATCTTCTGCGCCTGGGAATAAAAAACTACTTCGGCTACTTCCAGCAGGAAACTCCGACCGCAGCCCCGACAGACTATTTCCTGTCAACCTGTTCCCTGGTCCTGCAGGATCCCGACTGCCTGGGGCTTATCATATCCACCCGGCCCGATGCCGTTGAGGAAGAACTGCTCCCACCTCTGTCCCGGATATTAGAGAAAAAAAGAAAAGAAAAAAACTGTCTTTTTGAACTCGGTATCCAGTCAGCCCACGAAAAGACCCTGCAACTGCTGAATCGAAACCATGGGTTCGCCGATTTTCAGAACAGCGCAGAACTTCTTCAACGACACGGGTTCGAAACAGGAGCCCACCTGATCTTCGGTCTTCCCGGAGAAACGATACAGGATATGCGAGTGACAGTTCAAAAAGTGTGCGATACAAAAATATCTGCCCTGAAAATCCACCACCTGCAGGTGTTAAAAAATACTGTTCTCCAGGAAATGTACAGGGAAGGAAAAATCAATGTTTTTGCCACCCCGGAAGACTATTTTCAACTCCTTCTGCAGCTGCTCCCCCACATCCCCCCGGATATAACAATCCACCGCCTCTTTGCCACATCACACCCGGAGATGCTGGTGGCCCCGAAATGGAACATTCTCACCCATATTCTCAGCAGAAAGCTCCTTGAACTGATGGAAGAAAACCTGGTCTGCCAGGGAACAAAAGTTCAACCTGTATCCGTATGACTGTGCAGAGACATTCAGACCTTTCACTATCTCTTTTTGCCCTCACAGGCGATCCATCCGCTGTCGGATTCAGATTAAGATCAATCTGTGACAACCAGCCTGAAACTGCCGGCGGGGCCGATATCGATCCGATTCGCCTCGATCATCACGATATCACCGTCGAGTTCAACCATGTGATAACCGCTCTCATACTGTTTTGTCATCTCCTCCACCTGACCATAAAAGGATCCTATCCGGCGGATAAAGCTCAACGGTGTATAAATAAAAAATCTAGTGGAACTCATCAGCAAAAAAGGGGTGATAAGGAAAAAAACAGGGCTGAGCAAAACAATGGAAAGGAGATAACGCAAAAACCCTCTTTTTTTTAAAAAACCGATGCGGAGAATCTCGGAAAAAACGATATGAAGCAGATCGCCCATATTGCCGGCGGAAAAGAAGAAGAGATGTTCGTTGAGATGATAGATTTTCTGAACTCTCGTCTGTACTTCTTCCCCCCTGGCCAATTGTTCCAGAATATCCCCGACCACCGGGATCCGGTTCATCCTGGCAACCACATTGAAAGAGCCTGTGGGATTAAGAATAAAAACCTTTTCATCAGGCTGATCCTGGAGTTTACTGATTACACGACGAAGAGTGCCGTCACCGCCGTTAATAATAATATAATGGAACTCACTGCCATTTTTCAGTCCTTGAAGTTCTTTTTCGGCAATATTTGTGATTTCCAGTTTCGGATGGTGATGGGTAAAATTACCGACTGAGAGTATTTTCATCATGATAACTTATATTTTTGCCGGGGCCCCCGGTGCCGGCGGACTGCCGCAGCGCCGGGAAGTTCTGAAAAAAGGGGACCTTGTTATTGGTGTTGACGGCGGTGCGCAATACTGCCGGGAAATAAATATCACTCCCCATGTCCTCATCGGCGATTTCGACTCCATTTCCCCGGACCACCTCCAGGAGTATACCGGGAAGGGCGTTGAATGTATAAGTTATCCCAGGCAGAAAAATGAAACGGATCTTGAACTGGCCCTTGACCTGGCCAGGGAAAGAGGAGCAAAAGAGGTCAAACTATGGGGAGTGGTCGGAGGCCGCTGGGACATGAGTTTCTCCAACATCCTCCTCGCCGCCCGTCCCGGGTACAAAAACATGCGTCTTTCCCTCTTTGATACGGCCTGTTCTTTTGAAATCATCCATGCTGGAAAAACTTATACACTCACCGATCAACCCGGCAGGCGCATCTCTCTTCTTCCCCTGATGGGTGATGCGGAAAAAGTGACTCTCCATGGTTTCATCTACCCGCTGCAGGACGAAACCCTTCATTTTGGAACCAGCCGCGGCATAAGCAATATCCTGCAACAGAAAAAGGCAACTGTTTACCTGGAACGGGGTATTTTACTCTGCATCAGGGAGTTGACAGAGAACCTGGTTCCTTGAGAATCGTGAAAGCATCTCTTTTCAGTTGATTATCGTATTTCCATATGGCCTGCAGGAACTTCGAACAGACTATTGTCGAAATTTCACGGACTCTTTTCTCCGCACTATTCTCTACGCCTGCAAAAATCTGTTCTAAAAATCCTTCTTCTTACCCATTTCCTGAAAATTATATTCCAGCATCTTTTTAAAAATATCGATAATCAAGCCATCAGAATCACGGTTTTTTTTCTTTTCCCGGGCCACAACTGCCGTGTTCAGTCGATCCTTTTCCCTCTCCATTGTTTTCCTCCCAAGATATATGATTGCTCTTTATTCATTCTTACCTGTTTTTTCAGGACAATGCAATGCGACCCTTTTCCTGCAGACAGTTCGAAATGACGACCAGGACAATGCTTTTCTGAAAAGAATTGACAGATCGCTTGTTTCTCTGTAATTCCTGTTTATACTATGCGACGATGCATGGCGGCAGTTTTCTGCCGCTTTTTTATTTCTTTTTTTGCCAATCTCTGAAATCTGATCGTTATGAGTCAAAGCCAAGACAACCAGACCCTGAAACAGCGCCGGGAGAAAGCCCAATCCCTTGAGGACACGGGCGTTACGCTTTACAGCAACTCCTTTACCCCTGAAAACAGCATAAAAGAGCTTCTGCCAAGGGGGGAAGCCCTCCAGGCCCAGGAAAAAGAAGAGGGCAGCCCCGTCTATGCCATCGCCGGACGTATCATGGCCATGCGCAAATTCGGCAAGGCCGCCTTTTGTCATATCAGCGATTCGACCGGGCAGATCCAGATATACATCAAAAAGGACACCCTTGGTGAAGAGACTTTTGCAACCTTTAAAAAATGGGATATCGGTGATATTGTCGGCATCACGGGCAGTCTTTTCAAGACCAAAGTGGGTGAACTCTCCCTGGCTGCCACGGAAATCACCATGATTTCCAAATCACTGCGACCTCTGCCTGAAAAATGGCATGGCCTTACCGATGTTGAAACCCGCTATCGCCAGCGTTACGTGGATCTTATTGTCACCCCGGAGAGCCGGGAAATATTCAGGAAGCGGGTGAAAATCATCAGGCTTATCCGAGAATTCCTCAATGCCAGGGATTTCATGGAGGTGGAAACCCCCATGATGCAGCCGGTGCCTGGTGGTGCAACGGCCAGGCCATTTAAAACCTATCACAATGCCCTGGACATGGACCTCTTTCTCAGAATCGCCCCCGAGCTGTACCTTAAACGATTGCTTGTCGGCGGTTTTGAAAGGGTTTTTGAGATTAATCGAAACTTCAGAAACGAAGGACTTTCAACCCGCCATAATCCTGAATTCACCATGCTGGAGTTCTATCAGGCCTATGCAACCTACGAAGATCTCATAGACTTGACGGAAGAGATGATCTCCTCGATCTGTCAGCAGGTCAACGGTACCATGGAAATCAACTATCAGGGCAGTTTGGTCAACCTCACTCCTCCCTGGAAACGTCTGACAATGGATGAAGCCCTGGTTGAGGTGGCAGGAATCGACAGAACAGTTCTTGCGGATGATGACATGGTCATGGCTCTTGCAAGGGAAAAAGGCATCCAGCTTGACGAGCAGGCGGGACCAGGTAAGGCGAAAACGGAACTTTTCGAACTGCTTGTTGAAGAGAAGCTGATTGATCCCACCTTTATCACCTCCTATCCCACCGAGGTTTCTCCTCTTGCCAGGAGAAACGAGAACAATCCCGCGGTCACCGACCGATTTGAGCTGTTTATCACCGGCCGGGAACTGGCCAACGCCTTCAGCGAACTCAACGACCCGCGTGACCAGCTTGAGCGCTTCAGAAAACAGATAGAAAACCGTGGGGATGACGAGGAGATTCATCCGGTCCTTGACCATGATTACATACGTGCCCTTGAATACGGCATGCCGTCGGCAGCGGGAGAAGGACTCGGCATAGACCGGCTGGTCATGCTGCTGACAGACGCACCGTCTATCCGCGACGTTATTCTTTTTCCCCACCTCAAACCGGAAGCGGTAAAAAGCTGATATGTTTGAATGGTTTGTCGGACTCAGGTACCTGCGGGCAAAGCACCGGCATGGCTTCATCTCCCTTATATCCTTTATTTCCGTGGCGGGCATTACGGTGGGAGTTATCGCCCTTATTGTGGTTCTGGCCGTCTATTCCGGTTTTACCGGCGGACTGCGGGATCAGATCCTCGGGGTCAACTCCCATATCATCGTCCAGCAGCTCGGCGGGAAAATCAGTGACTATCGGGAAGTGCGAAAAAAAATCCTCTCCGTCAGAGATGTCACAGGGGCCACCCCTTATCTCTATGCCCAGACCCTGCTCAGCAGTTCCAGCGGAGGCAACGGCGTTGTTCTGCGCGGCATGGATCCCCGGAGCGCGGAGCATGTGGTGGGCCTTGCCGGCCAGATGATCCAGGGCTCCATCTTTGACCTGGTCAGCCACGACAACCCGAGACTGCCCAATATCATTCTCGGCAGAACACTTGCAGCGGAGCTGCGGGCAGGCGTTGGGGACAGGATCAGACTGATCTCACCCTCCGGTCCCCTCACCCCCATGGGCATTATCCCCAAGGTGAAAACGTGCAGGGTCTCCGGCATTTTCAAAAGTGGCATGAATGAGTACGATTCCACTCTTGCCTACATGTCACTTGGCAATGTCCAGCAGTTTCTCGGCCTGGGGGATATCGCCCACGGTATCGAGGTGACGGTCAAGGAAAAGGAACTTGACCATGCCGACCGGATCGCGGCAAACATAGTGAAGAAACTGGGGCCGGGTTTTATCGCCAAGGACTGGATGATGATGAACCATAACCTCTTTGCGGCCTTCAAGCTGGAAAAGATCGGTATGTTTATATGTATGGCCCTCATTATTCTGGTGGCTGCGCTCAATATAATCAGTGCTCTGGTCATGGTGGTGATGGAAAAAAGCCGGGATATTGCCATTCTCAAATCCATGGGGGCCACATCACGCTCAATCATGAAAATATTTTTTATCCAGGGACTGGTGATTGCTGTTACCGGAACAACCCTGGGAGTTATCGGCGGACTCTCCCTCTGCGAACTGCTTTCCCGCTACAAGTTTATTGAACTGCCGTCCAATGTGTATCCCATGACAACCCTGCCCATCAAGGTACTGCCCATGGACGTGACCATTGTCGCTGTCAGCTCCATTATCATCACACTGCTGGCAACCCTGTATCCTTCCTGGAAAGGTTCCACCGTACAACCCGCTGAGGTGTTGTCATAATGGGATTGTTTCTTGCTCAGGACATCACCAAGATCTACCATACAGGGGATACGGAAATCACCGTACTGAAAAACCTCTCCATCAGCATAGAACGGGGAGAAATGACGGCCATAACCGGTGCTTCAGGCTCCGGCAAGACCACCCTGCTGCAGATTCTCGGCACCCTGGCGAAACCAACCACAGGCAATCTTTTTTTTAATGGTGAAGACCTGACAGAAAAAAAACAGCATGAACTGGCCGAATTCAGAAACAGATCACTAGGCTTTATTTTCCAGTTCCATCACCTGTTGCCCGACTTCACGGCCCTGGAAAATGTTCTGATGCCTGCCCTCATTGGAGGACTCAACAGGAAGGAAATGACCCCGACAGCCCGCAGGCTTCTGGAACGGATGGAGCTGGATCACCGGCTGCACCATAAAATCAGCGAGCTGTCCGGCGGAGAACAGCAGCGCACGGCCCTGGCAAGGGCACTCATCATGAACCCGGCCCTGGTCCTGGCGGATGAACCAACGGGCAACCTGGATTCCAGATCGGGAAATCTTGTCTTCGACCTCTTCCAGAACCTCTGCCGTGAGCGGGAACTGGCCACCATTATCGTCACCCATAACAATGATCTTGCCGACAGAATGGACCGCCGCCTGACCCTGAAAGACGGTATGCTCGAAGAATAGTTACTCCTGAACTATTCGACCTCCATGCTGATCTCCATGAAATTGAACCAGTGACCGCTTTTCTGGGCATGATCAAGTTCGATCTGGACAATATCAATATGGCGGTTTTCGATCTCCAGGAATTTTTCAAGCACTTCCTTTATCCTGCCCTCTGCCTTTTCACTGGCTTTTTTATAGTAATTGCTTGTTTCTATCTCCAGCTTCAAGGCAGCATCAAGCAGCCGCTTCACATCTCCGAGCATCTTTTCAGGAATCTCGGCGGACATGGCCTGCATCTGTTTCTCTATCTTTTCTCTGGCCGGTATGGGTGTGTTCAGTTTTGACACATCAATGACCCCTTCGGACTGGAGAATATCCAGACTGTATTCAAGAAAATCAATATGGGACTGTTCATCAGCCCCAAGAGCCTGAAACAACGTTTTCCCCCTTTTGTCATCCACCTTTTCTACGGCCGAAAAATAGAGGTCTCTTACCTTTTTTTCATAATGAATTGCTTCCAGAAATATTTCGCGGGAATCCATATACTCTCCAATTCTGTTTCTGGCGTAATTATTTAGACAATGTCGTTAACCTGTGGTTCTCAAAAAAATGGTCTTTTTGCCCACACAGGCAGGCTGCAGCAAATTAAAGAGCCTGCAAAAACCTGCGGCAGGTGAATAATTACCTCCTGGTTATTCCTGAACCCTGCAATCGACAAATTCTGAGTCTGCGCCGTCACTGATTCAGGATCATGGTGAAACAGTAATCCTGCCACCCTCTTTTGTCGAATAAAGAAAACCTGATAAAATGACTGCGCCGATTCGCCAAACGATTTTTTCTGCGGTATACTGATTATTATTCACCTCAAATCCTGTTTCAGCGCCGATTGAGTCTCGCATCTCCAGCAGACAGGCGAAAACTCCGAATTTGCTCATGCAGGATTCAGGTTCACATTCAAGGTTCCCTCAACTCAACCAGGATCTCCTGGATGACACCGGGAAATAATTTCGCCCAAGGACAGTGTTCCATGAAATTTTTGTTAATAGCGGTTATTATTCTCAACAGTTGTCTGCCTGCTACCGGCAAGGAAAAGCCTCGGCCCACCGAGCATCTTAAAATTATCTTTGCCGCCGGGATGGCAGAAATAAAACAGGACAACCGCCCCAATAACCTGCCAAAACTCTCCGCTTTTCTGAACGATTTACGAAAAAATAATGAACACGTCCTTTTTTTCCATGGCGGTGCCGCACTCTCACCCTCAATTCTCTCTTCTTTTGATCGTGGTGCACATATGGTCACCCTCCTCAATGCGCTGGAACCTGATCTCTTTGCCGTCGCCAAAAACGAATTCACCTTCAAGGAGGACGAACTGACCCTGCGAACCACAGAGGCAAACTTTCCTTTTATTAATTCCAATCTCATTGACCCCTTGACCGGAAGCAGTATTGAAGGTGTCCTCCCCACCCTTATTCTCAAGGTGGGGCACTATGCAGTTGGAGTCATGGCCCTTGTTGATACAGATGTAATCACTGATTACATGCCTGAACGGATTACGCCTGCCGACACCATGTCAATCATCTATAAATATTCTCATCTTCTGAGAAAAGAGGGGGCCGACCTTATTTTTCTGCTTGCTGATTTTCAGATAAAAGATGCCCCCTACCTTCTCACCCAGAAAATCGTGGATTTTATTCTCATTAACGGCCGCAACATCATTGTCCCCTTCAAGGGATCAGACAATTATTATGAACTCAACGATCTGGCCAGCGTGGTCTCCATGCTGGATATCACCCTCATGGACGATGGGGACAGGTTTTCATGGACAAATGAAAACAAAGCCGTTTCGCTTGCCGATTTCCCTGAAGACAGACAGGTTACAGCTCTTATCACCTCTGATCTGCAGCAGATATCAGGTATCCTCAACACCGTAATTGGTGAAACACTCACACCCATTGACACCCGTCGGAACAGTGTCAGATCCAGAGAAAACGGCTTCTGCAATTATATTGCCGACACCATCAGAGATTTCTACAGATCGGATATTGCCCTGATAAACGGGGGCGGTGTTCGGGGCAACCGTGAATATCCCCCCGGCAGCAAATTAACAAGAGGTGATATCCACAGGGAAATTCCGTTTCGCAATCATGTTGTCAATATTGAAATAACCGGCAGACAACTTCTCGAAAGCCTCGAAAACGGATTAAGCGGTATCAGTGAATTGAAAGGTCGCTTTCCCCATGTGTCGGGAATAACCGTTCAATACAATCCGAAAAATCCTCCCGGCAGGCGGGTTGTCAGGGTGACCGTGGCCGGGAAACCTCTGGATCCCGAAAAATCCTACACCATGGCAACCCTTGATTACCTTGCAGGAGGAGGTGACGGTTATTCGGTTCTCAAAAACTGCAAACATCTGGCAAAGGTGCGGGGTGGAAGACTACTTTGGGAATATGTCCGAGACAGAATCGTGGAACAGAAAACCATTTCTCCTGTAACAGACGGCAGGATGAAAATCCTTGTTCAAAATAAACAATAATTCAATACTCCGGAACTCCTGCCGCACCGACAGCCCGGGATTACCGGGATTACTGCCGATAACGTAACTACCCACAGGGGAAAACAGCTCTGTGTTTTTATTACCTCTGAACTGTAATTGCTCACCAGCCAAAGATTTCAGAACTGAGTGAGCATAATTGTCGAAATAAATCTCCATGTCTGCATCCGGCACAACACAAAGAAAAAAAGATTTTGACATAAAAAGAAGTATAGCCACAACTGTCAGCTGTGGCCTTTTTCTCACGGGATTTCTCTTTACGGTTATCTCTATAATCTCCCTTATCGGTTTTCTCGGCTTCAAAGAAGTACTCGGCGATCTTTCTGAAAATGCCCTGCCTTCCTCATCCCGGGAAGCCCAGATGTCCATCCTGTTCAACCAGCTCCTCCACCAGACCAGCCACCTCCATAACGCTGATTCACACGCAAACAGGCGTATTGCCTACAATAACATCCTCTCACAGTTTATCCGCATTGATGACTTTTCGCTTCAGCTCCCTGATACGGCAATCAAGGGACACAACCAGAGAATTTCTGTCCTGGACAGTGTCATGGCTGATCTGAACAGGCTTGTCGCAACCCGTATTGATCTCAGGAAAGAAACCACTGAAAAGTTCAAGGCCCTGCTCGAACTTGACAGGGAATGCTCCCTCGTTCACAGTTCACTACTGCACTCCTCTTCGCCCGAACTTGCAGAAAAAATAAATCTTTTCACAGACACCGCCTTCAGAATCATAAAAAAAAGTGGGAAGGCCTTCAGGTTCAGGAGCCTTTACAAGGTAAAGACACTGGAACGGGGAATCCTGGAAAACTTTCGGATTATGCAGTCACTTGCCGAAAACTTCCCCCCGTCTTCACAGAAAAAGGCGGAACAGCTTATTGCCCACCTGCAGAAACAGATCAGTGGACCGGACGGCTATCTGGTTTCAATACGGCAGCAGATCAAGAAGACCACGGAATGCAAAAACAAAAATATCTTTGCCATCAATCTTGTGGAAGAAAAGGGAGATACGAGTATTGCAAACCTGTTCGACCTCTCCTCATCAATTGGTCATAAAACCAGGATGCTCTCAACAAAGGTCAGGAGGCTGATCCAGATTATCACCTTTCTCTTTATCATTTCCATTCTTCTGGCAACCCTCTCTTTTTTTTATTTCAGGTACATCCTGATAGACAGGATGCTTGCCCTGAACAGGTCGGTCCTGGAAAAAGTGGCCGGTCATGGAGAACCGATAGAGGACAACAGGCATGATGAAATCAGCCAGATCGCCCATTCTGTCAACTATTTTGCCATGGAACTGAGCAAGGCAAAAGAAACCGCAGAACGGTCAAATATGGCCAAATCACAGTTTCTGGCCCATATGAGTCATGAAATCCGCACCCCCATGAATGCCATTCTCGGCTTTACATATCTGGCTCTGAAAAGCAGAAACCATGACGATCACCTGATCTATCTGGAAAAAATCAATACCGCGTCCAGATCTCTTCTGGGCATTATCAATACAATACTTGATTTCTCAAAGATTGAAGCCGGCAAACTCACCCTGGAAAAAGCGCCGTTCGACCTTCGTCATCTGCTGGATGAACTGGCAACGGTGATCAGCCTGAAATGCGAGGAATCGGATCTCGAATTCTATTTCAAGGTGGACAAAAAAACTCCAGCCGGCCTGGTGGGCGATTCCCTGCGACTGGGCCAGGTCCTCTCCAACCTTATTACCAACGCATTCAAATTCACGGAAAAAGGACATATCGTGGCCTCAATCACTCTCCTGGAGAAAAAAGAGACTGGCACGGCAGAACTGCTTTTCACAGTGGAGGATACGGGCAGCGGTATCCAGGGGGAACAGACGGAAACTCTTTTTCTGCCCTTCACCCAGGCGGATGAATCCGTTACCCGCAAGTTTGGTGGAACGGGACTTGGACTCACCATCTGCAGGGAGCTTGTGACACTGATGGGCGGGAAAATATGGGTTGAATCAAACAAAAACGGAGGAACAACTTTTTTGTTTACAGCCCGGTTCGACCTTCAGACACCAGACGACGGGAAAAACCCTGCCGGTTTCTATGACTCCCCTGTTATGCTGGGGGATAAAACCGTGATAGTTCATTCACAACGACCGAAAACAGCAGCAGCCCTGAAACACTGTCTACATCATTTCGGCCTGAAAACCCATAGTTCCCACAATATCAATACCACCTCAGCTCTTATCAAGGATATTTCTCGAAATAATTGCTGTGAACTCCTCATCATTGAATGCAATTCATTTTCCAGAAAAACTCTCAGAACCCTGGCCCATTTCAAAACAATATCGGGGCACACGTCGCCGAATATTATTATCACCGGGCCACAATCTCTCTCCGGACATTTTACCGCAAAGTCCGTCGTGGAATGTGACAGTTTTCTTTCCCGGCCGGTTACCCCCACGCGACTCCTTCGCTGTATCCTTGAAGCATCAGGCATTGACAGCACGAAAACCGCCGAAGCAACAACCGATGATCGGCCGACTGATGCAACCGGCAGCCGGACACCGGGCTCCGGCCATATCCTCCTGGTGGAAGATAATGAAATCAACCGGCAGATTGCCTCAAACCTGCTCCATTCCGAGGGCTTCAGTGTCACCATTGCCAATAATGGCGCTGAAGCAGTGAAAATTCTGGAATCTGAAAAAGTCCAACCATTCGATATCATCCTGATGGACATC
>NZ_JBPLBA010000170.1:0-9138 GCF_054039375.1 Desulfomarina sp.
TTTCATTTGAATTCCTTATTAATTGAGATTTCCAGTGATTTTTGACCGTAGGCTAGCCTGATAAAACAGGCACATCCACAATTTGGCTGAATTTCATGGGTAATCAAGATAACTTTTGTTATTTAGAGGTAAGGAAACAGTCATAAATAACCCCCAGATGTGGTAAAAACTATTTCCCGGATGTAATATTGTTCTCTTTTCAGAGTATTTGGTTCAATTTTTTCTGTAAAATTCTGCGGCTGGTCAGCAACTACAGTTTTGGAGTCGAACAGGGAGCTTTTGATCCCGTGAGTAAAAATGTATGAAAAAAAATAATCGAAGTATAATCATGAAAAAAACCAGAACGTTGCGTGCTCTGGTCAGAATATACGGGTTGGGGTTTTTCCTTGTCGGTATGAGTATTATTGTTGCCTATCAGTTTGTAGAACCTGCTCCTCCCCGCAGTCTGAAAATAGCAACAGCGGATAAAAATGGAGCGTATTTTAAATTTGCCAATGAATATAAAACTGTCTTTGCAAAGGAAGGTATTGATCTTCAGGTTGTTGAGACATCCGGGTCCGTAGAAAATCTCAAGCTGCTGGAGGAGGGACGGGTGGAGATTGCCTTCGTCCAGGGAGGCGTGGGCAGGAGTGAGGATTACCCTGAACTGCAGGGACTGGCAAGTCTGTATGTGGAACCCCTCTGGATTTTTCTAAGAAACAGTATCAAAGTTCATATGATCTCACAGCTGCAGGGGCTGAAGATTGGAGCCGGCCTTCCCGGTAGTGGTACCAGAAAAATTGTTTCCCGGATTCTGGCTGATAATCGGCTTGACAGGGGCCAGGTGACCGTGGTCCCCATTGGGGGAGAAGAAGGGAGTATGGCCCTGCATGGTGGGGAAATAGACGCGCTGTGCATTGTGGCGGGCGCAGAATCTTCTGTTGTGAAGAAACTGCTTCTTGACCCCACTGTAAGACTTTTTAATGTCCGGAGAGCAGAAGCCTATACGAGGATCCATAAATTTCTGACCCATGTAGTTTTACCCGAAGGCGTTATTGATATGGGAGAAAATGTTCCGGAAACCGATATTCATCTCGTGGCCCCCGCTGCGACACTGGTTGCCGGTGACAACCTGCATCCTGCCTTTGTTGATCTTTTTATGCAGAGTGCCTCAAAAATACATGGACAGGGGAATTTTCTCGGGGATGGAAAAAACTACCCCTCCCCTGAATATCTGGATTTTCCCCTCAGTCCGGAAGCCGGTAGATTTTACAAAAATGGACCGCCCTTTCTTCGCAGATTCCTGCCTTTCTGGGCAGCATCACTGGTCGACAGATTGAAGGTGATGATACTGCCACTTATTGCCCTGATCATCCCTCTCATGAAGGTACTTCCACCCACATACAGGTGGCGGATGCGCTCAAAAATATATCGGTGGTATGATGAACTCCATGATCTGGATCAGTATGTGAATAAAAACCCGACACAGGAGGTTATTGCCGGGGCCCTGAAAAACATTGCGGTTATGGAAAACGAGGCACGCCAACTGGAAGTCCCCCTGTCTTATGCCAGGGAATTGTATAATCTGCGGTTGCATATCGATCTTCTCAGGCAGCAGATAAGTGGTTTCAGCAGGAATTAAAAAGTCACTTTTTCCGCAGGATAGAGCAGCCCCGTAAGCTCCTGTTTCCATCCCTTGCCACCGATTTTTTCTGCCAGAAGAACGGTCATGTGTTTCGGTGTAAATCCCAGGTCCCGATTGCGGCCAAGACCGGACAGGCAGGACGGGCAGTTGGTGGCGATAACAGTGCCGGTTGTGTTCTTAAGTACTTTTTCAATTGATGACCGTTTGCGTAACAGCATGCCGTGGGAGATATCCGGCCGTGAAATAGCCATTGTTCCAGCTTCGGAGCAGCAATGGGGGACTTCATGCACACCGGCAGCGACCTGATGGAGGAGTTGTGCGCCATTTCCGTCGAAGGAATCATGGCACGGAGTATGGTAGAGGAGTGAATCAGATTTCTCCTTTGTAAAGTCATGGAGATCTGTTTCCAGAACATATCTGCTGATATCCATGACCTGACAGGAAAAAATATCTTCACAGCCTATTTCGTTCAGTGATTCCCTGCAGGTGCCGCAGCTTACAAGGAAGGCGTCAAAGGAGATATATCCAAGCATTTCCCTGATCTGACTGAGGATTATAGTGTCCCTGAGAGAAATTTCCGAATGCATTTTCTGTTTTGCATTGACTTTAGCGGGAAAACCACAGCAGAGAAAGGGCGGTGGAATAATTACCCTGGTAGCTGATTTCAGAAGAAGATACAGTGAGGCCAGGCCGATATCGCCATACATCCTTTCCGAACCGCAGCCGGGGAAGTAAAATACAGTTCTGTCAAAGTTTCCGGTGGGTTTAAGGGCAAGGGCCTCGTTTTCCGCACACGCTGGGAGTAATGAGCGCATTGTCTTGTCTGAAACCTCCAGCATTGGCGATTTCAGCATTGTGAGCAGTTTTGATTTGTTGCGCTTTATTTTTTCAGGACTTTTGGTCAGCAGTTTTGCCCCTGTTCTCTGCAGGGCTGAACCCCATTCCATGACAGATTTTCTGAAAACCCTGTTAAATACAGGATTTCTGTTCTGCAGGTATTGCAGGGAAAGACCAGTTGCCGGTGCTGTATGTTTATAGCCGAGGTCGCAGAGTATATCTCTTTCGAGTATTGAAACTTCCGCGGTATTTATGTCCACGGGGCAGGGGGCAAGGCATTTTCCGCACATCGTGCAATGGTCCGCAATTTCTTCAAGATTCTTCAGCTGGTTAAAACGTGGCTGGTGGGAGCGCTGCATATCATAGAGCAGTGCCTCTATCAGGGAGCCTATGACCATGTTTTTGTTTCTGGGATGAAAAAATATGTTCGATTCAGGATAATATACGCAGCAGACAGGCATACATTTGCCGCAGCGGACACATTTGGAAATCATGGAGGAAAGTGTTGCCAGAGACTTGTATTGAAGAATTTTTGCCTCCAGTTCCAGCAGGTTGAATGAAGGGGTGAAAACCTTGTTGATAATATCAGGATCTTTCAGCATTCCCGGATTCATGATACCTGCGGGATCAATTTCCTGTCGATATCGGTTGAGATCATCCAGTAGTTTTTTCTCCAGGAATTTCATCTTGGTAATACCTATGCCATGCTCACCACTGACGACACCTCCCAGTTCAACTGCTTTTCTCATGACATCTTCAGCAGTTTGTTCCGCCCGTTTCATCATCTCCCGATCATTTGAAAAAACAGGAATATTCACATGACTGTTCCCGTCACCAGCGTGCATGTGTGTTGCTATGACGATTTTTTTGGAACGGACATCGTCATGAATTCGACGTATATTTTCACTGACCTTGTGATATCCGCTGAACAGTTTGAGCAGGTCATCCATGAGATTCTTCAGATATAATTCATGGCGTATGGATTCTTCTGTTCTCAAATTCAGTTTTTCGAGGGTTTTTTTGCACAGGTCATCAGCCTTTGGTATTTTGGCTTCCAGCCAGTCCGGATCTTCAATGGGTTCTGCTGTTTTGAGATATGCAGAAATACGATGAATGACCTGTTTTTTGTTGTGGATATCTTCCTCAATATTGTACTGATCAACAAAACGACTGAACTCGGCAAGAGCGTGAAGGGGAAGGACTATATCTTCATTGAGTTTAAAGGCGTTGGTTCTTGCCGCAATTGCGCCAAGTCGTTTGCGGTCACGCCAGAATCTCTCTGCTTCATCGCTGTCCTGGGCTGTAAAAAGTTCCGTGTTTTTATACGGAGTAAGGAGTTTTTCCAGTTTCTTCTTGCCATTAAGAACCTGGTCCGCGGTATGCCCGACCATGTCTATCAGGAGAACGGCCTTGGGATGAGTGGAGCGTGCTGCTTTCGATTTGTACTGAATTGCTTTGATATACTCTTCGTCAAAGTGTTCCAGGGCAATAAGCGCTTCTTCTCCCCGGTCTGTGAAAGTTTCCGAAATGGCAACGATAACATGACTGGCTTCGTCCATATCCCGGCCGTAGAATTCAAGGCAGAAGGTAAGTTTTTCATGATAGGCAGGATAGAGGACAAATTCTGCTGATGTAATAACCCCGTCCGTTCCTTCCTTCTGCAATCCCGGCAGTCCATTGAGGGCCTTGTTGGTGATGTCTTTCCATAAGCCTGGTTTTCTTATTTCTCTTCCGGAAAGATTTACTTTTTTTACAAGTTGCCCGGAGGCTCCATAGACATGAAATTGAACCGTATCCTCCGGCAGGATTTTTCGCATGGGATGAGCAAACCGTTTAACTGTAAACAGTTCTCCGGAAACCATGGCGATATTAAAAGAAAGGATATTGTCGATGGCCGTACCCCACAATACTGCTGTTTTACCTCCGGCATTTTCAGCGATATTTCCGCCTATGGTGGATGCCCAAGCGGAGGTGGGATCGGTTGCAAACACAAGGTTTTCCGCCGAAGCCTGTTTCATGACATCGGCTGTCACCACGCCGGATTCCACCCGAATGACAGATACTTTTCCGTTTCTTCCCAGGTGGGGAAAAGTCCGGGAAGATATTTCGTCAATCCGTGTGAGCTTTTCCGTATTGATCATGACACAATTGTCGGTTACGGGGACACTGCCGCCGGTCAGTCCTGTTCCACCGCCGCGGGGAATTATACGCAGGCCAAGAGCAACAACAGTCTTCATAAGGGGTGGAACCTGTTGTTCGGATGTGGGGCGAAGGATCGCGAGGGGAAGGAAGAGGCGCCAGTCTGTTGCATCGGTAGCGTGACTGATCAGGGTGAAGGGATCAAAATGAATATTTTCACGACCTATTATCGGAGCGAGCGATTTCAGAATAGTTCGGCGTCTGCTGTTGGTTGTCCGAATTTCTTTTTTTAACTGGCACAGTCGGTTTCGACAGAGTTCGACCAGTCGCAGAACTTTTTTGCATCGCTTTTCATTGAAATGAAATCTATTTGCCGCAGTTTCTATAATAGAAAGATCTTCTTCGGCAGTTTTAAAAAAATGATCCCGTCGTTTTTGGGAATCAATCAGTTCCTGGTACAGAAAAGGATTGCGATGCAGGATAAACAGGTCCCCCATGAATCTCATGACCAGTCTGGCTGAGCGACCGGTGATCCGCTGGCTTCTCAGTTCTTCCAGGTCTTCCCAAACCTTGCTGCCAAAGAGAAGATTAACGATGAGCCTGTCATCTGCGGAAGTGAAATTATATGGGATTTCCCGAAAATCAGTTTTGTACATTGTTAACAAATCGTATTAAATTTAAAGATGTGAAGCCAAAAGCGTCTTTTTACCATTATTCGTGCCTTTTTCCAAAAAGTATGTTGAAAAACGGTTTCTGTGATCCTAAATAAATTTTTCCAGGCTATCCATGAAACTCAGCCGAATTGGTGATGTACCTGCTTTATCAGGCTGGATATGGGTGAAATGTCTTTTTCTTTGTTCCAGGGATAATTTGCCGAATCTGTCAATAGTGGGATCCGGGTAAAAAATTTGGAGTTTGCCGGAACATTCCGCTATAATAAAGATCATCTCTCCCCGCCTATGGGAATTTCCTGTGGAATAATGGCATTCATCCTGTGAAGAGGACATATTTTTGGAACTGTTGAGAAGAATAATTCTGCAGCTTTTGCCCAAAATGTTACCTGTCTGGTTGGCGGTGTTTGTCCCCGATTTGCTGTATGGTGACACTTTTCAGACAGATGTTTCACTGTCAATGCCATTATGGTTGAAATGTGCTCTTCTGGTTGCAGTCAGTGTCATTATTACGGCGATCTGTTTCCTGATTCAGTGTTATATAAATAGAAAAGTTGCAGAGAAGAGCCATTCCAGGGAGCTGGAGAACAGGGAATTTCATATTAATGAAGAACGTTTTCGACAGATAATTGAGAATGTTTCCGGAATATCTATTCAGGGATATGATGAGAACCGGACGGTAATTTTCTGGAATAAGGCCAGTACAGCACTCTATGGCTACTCTGAACAGGAGGCGCTTGGTTCACAGCTTGAGGACCTTATTATTCCTGAACCAATGCGTCAGATGGTTATTGAAGCGGTTGACCGCTGGGTCGTTCATGGAGAAAAGGTTCCCGATGGGGAGCTGGATCTCATTGATAAAAACGGAAATACTGTTCCCGTCTATTCTTCCCATGTTCTTCTTGAAACATCAAGAGGAAAGGAAATGTTCTGTCTTGACATTAACCTGGATCCCATAAGACATACCGAAGAATCATTGCGGAAAAGTGAAGAACTGCTTTCAACTATTTTCAACACAGCACAGGATGCAATTTTCATAAAAAACAGGCAATACTGTTATCAGAAAATAAATCCGGCATTTGCCCGTCTGCTCGATAAAAATGAAGGAGAAATCGTCGGCAGGACCGACGAGGAATTGCTGGAACCTGAAGAAAGTGAAAAGAACCTGAAAATTGATCGGCAGGTTCTTACAGGTGAGACAGTAGAAGATTTTTCCGAAAAAAAGAGTAATGGAGAGGTTCGTTTTTTTCATACTATCAAAGTTCCTGTTGGCAATAGAAACGACAAAATTACCGGTTTGTGCGGGATAGTCAGGGACATTACCCAGCAGAGAAGATCGGAAAAAATTATTTCTACTCTTTTTGCCATTTCAAATGCGGTTAATACGACTAGCGATCTTGATGAACTGTACAGGTCGATCCATAAATCGTTGGGGACGATTATTGACGCAACCAATTTTTTTATTGCTCTGGTTGACAGCAGGCAGAAAATGCTGTCTTTCCCTTATTATGTGGATATAAAAGATAAGGACTGTTCTCCTATCCATGAGTTTGATCCTGAGAAAACATTGACAGGTGAGGTTGTGTTCAAACAAAAACCGGTTCTTTTCAGGGAACGGGAACTTGTTTCAAGAGGTGCCGCAAATCGAATTATCGGATCAATTCCCCTTATCTGGATGGGAGCACCGCTTGTTATTCACAATGAGGTTATCGGGGTTGTTGCAGTGCAGAGTTATTCTGACCCGTTTCTCTATGATGAAGAGGATTTGAAGGTTCTGTCACTTGTTTCAGATCAGATGGCGATAGCCATCGAACGAAAACAAACGGAAGAAGCTCTCAGGGAAAGTGAAAAACGATACAGGAATTTGTTCAACAATGCCCCTGCCGGTATGTGTGAATTAGATTTTTCACAAGGGAAATTTACCCGTGTTAATGAGCAGATGTGCAGATTTACAGGGTATTCTGAAGAAGAACTGTTGACAATGGATGCCCACAGACTGTTACATGAAAAAAGCAGAGAATCTTTTTTTGAGGAATTCGGAAGAGTTGCCGCAGGCGAGGGTTCCGGAGATAAGGCGGAATATATAATTATCAAAAAAAATGGTGAGAAAATCAACGTAGTTATAAACACAGATTTTATCCACCAGGGAAAAAAAATAACGGGAGCCAGGATAGTTGTTCATGATATTACCGAGCTGAAAAAGGTTGAAAGTGAGAAAATGGCAGCCCTTAATATAGCCGCTGAACATGAAAAACTGGCCCTGGTTGGTCAGATTGCCGGAAAAATGGCCCACGATTTCAACAATATTTTAGGCGTAATCATGGGTAACACAGAGCTTTCCCTGCTTGAGTGCAAAGAGGAGCGTATCAGGAAAACTTTGGAATTAATCTTCGAGCAGACACTCCGGGGAAAAAATCTGACTAGAAATCTTGTCGCTTTTGCAAGGGATCAGGAACCAAGGTGGGAGTTTTTCAGGGTCAGTGAAAAAATTGATCTTGTATTGAGCCTGTTAAAAAAAGACCTTGAGGGTATAGAAATTTTACGGGACGACCAATATGACATGCCTGAACTGCTGGCTGATCCCGGAATGATTGAACATGCTCTGGTGAATATGATCCTCAATTCGATTCATGCCTTGACTCTGACGGATAAACCAAAAATAATTATCAATACTTTCTGTGTGGATAAAAGTGTCTGTATTGAAATCGAGGATAACGGCTGCGGTATCCCTGAAGAGTACCTGGATCGAATCTATGATCCTTCATTTACTTTGAAAGGGACCAGGGATGTTACCGGTTCGTATCAGGAAGGGGTAAAAGGAACCGGCTATGGCATGGCCAACGTCAAAAAGTATATTGAGCAGCACAAGGGGACGATCGAAGTTGAGTCTGAATTCGGCAGCGGTGTCAAATTCACAATAAAACTGCCGGTAAGAGAAAAAGAGCTGACTCCTGAAGAGAAAATGGAAATTCAGAAAGAGGTGAACCTGTCCAGGCAATATATTCTTCTTGTGGAGGACGAGCAGGCTATTTCCGAGGTGCAGTATCGTCTGTTGACAGGAGATCCCTGTAATCATAAGGTCGATATTGCCAATAATGGGGAGCAGGCAATAGAGTTGTTCAATAACAATAAATATGATTGTGTCAGCCTTGATTATGTACTTCCCGGAGAAATCAGCGGGATGAACGTTTACAACCATATCCGGAAAACAGATCAAAGTATTCCTGTGTTATTCAGTTCAGGCAATATTGAGTTTCTGGAATCGATAAAAGAACTTCAGAGCGGTGACCCGTATGTGGACCACCTCTCAAAACCTTTCCAGAACAGGATCTATGTGAGTTGTCTTCATCGCTTAATGGAAAAATCGGCGAAAAACAGATCCGAACATTGACAGTATTATTCCCGTCTTTCTCCCCTGTCGATTTTCTGAAACCTAACTCATAAATCAACCTTGTTATCCAAAAAACTCAGGAAGGATTGGAGATGTGCCTGTTTTATCAGGCTGGCCTATGAATAGAAATCAGTGGTTTTGCAGTCATCCCGGGCCAGGGTTAAAACTGGACTTTTTCGAACCATTTTGTTCTTATGGCCACTTTGAAAAGTTCTAGTTTTTTATGGCACCACCAGGATAACGACATTGTGTCCATAATCTCAATTAAAGATAAAGAGGTCGTAGTGAAAATATTTATTGTAAATTCAGGAAGTTCTTCTATTAAATTTCAGCTCATAGATATGAATGGGGAAACAGTTCTTGCCTCGGGGCTTGTGGAGAGAATAGGAGAGGAAAAGGGTGTTGTTTCGTGTGCTTTGAGGCCCGGAACAGATTCACAGGCGAAGGTAAAGAGGCTGGAGAAAGTAGAGGATCAC
>NZ_JBPLBA010000171.1:0-2238 GCF_054039375.1 Desulfomarina sp.
CTTCCGGTTCGATTCTGTCATTTTTACAGAGAACAAAGGCGTGTTCTATGCTGTTTTCAAGTTCCCTGATATTTCCCGGCCAATTGTAATCCATAAAAATCCGCATGGCCCGGCGGGAAATATCCAGGATCTGTTTGCCGGTTTTGTCGTTGAATTTTTTGATAAAATGGCTGATCAACAGCGGGATGTCTTCCTTACGATTCCTGAGAGGAGGCAGCAGGATCGGGAAAACCTTGAGCCGGTAGTAGAGGTCTTCCCGAAAAAGACCTTCTCTCACCCTTGCGTAGAGATCCCGGTGAGTGGCAGCAACGATACGGATATTGATTTTTCTTTTCCTCGACTCCCCGACACGTTCGATTTCCCGTTCCTGTAACACCCGCAACAGCTTTACCTGTATGAAAGGGCTTAATTCTCCAATTTCGTCCAGGAAAACTGTCCCGCCTTCGGCTTCTTCGAAACGTCCGACCCTGTCCCGGACAGCGCCGGTGTATGCCCCTTTAATGTGACCGAAAAGCTCGCTTTCAAGCAGGGTTTCTGAAAGGGCAGAGCAATTGACAGTCACAAGGGGATGTGATTTTCGTGTGCTGTTGAAGTGAATGGCTCCTGCAACCAGCTCTTTGCCTGTACCGCTTTCACCATGGATAAGGACAGTGGCATCACTGGCGGCGGCGGCTTCAATTGCAGAAAAAACGTCGCGCATAGGACGGCTTTTCGCGATGATATTATCAAGACGGTGAATTTCTCCAAGGCGAAGAGCCGCTTCTTCTGCCCGTTTTCTGGCCTGGTTCAGTTCCGTGAGATCAGTTACTGTTTCAACGATACCCAGAATTGTTCCCTGTTCATCTTTGACAACACTTGCATTTTTAATAACGGAAACATCATGACCGTTCCTGTGTTGCAGCAGACATTCTTTTGCTTCGGAATGTTGCAGTTCAAGAATCTTGCAGGTTTTAATATCTGCTGGACAGTTTTTTCCAAAACAGCGGCTGCAACGCAGGATTTCACAGGTTTTTCCCAGGGCTTCTTCTGCGGGGTAGCCGCTGATTCTCTCCATGGAGGAATTCCAGGAGGAGATAATGCCCCGACTGTCCATGGTGAATACACCATCGGCCATTGAATCTATAATCTGATTGACAAACCTGCGATTCCAAATTTCGTGGGTTTTTTTACTCATAATATATGCGTATTGTGTTATTGAGGGTAACGTTACTATCGTTACCTGGAGTTGTAGCCTTTTTTATGATACGATGTCAATCATGAATTCGTGAGCATTCAATGTATGAAATTCTGGAGGGATACGGAGAAATCGCCTGGAGTTGAATAATTGGCATGGAAATTGTTCTAAAATATGGGGACAGATATGCAGGGTGAAGGGGAATTGGTAGGATCGCCAGTGTCTGTCCAGAAATGAGGATTTTTGTTTGAGATCAAGGAGCACGGGAAATTTCACCGCAGGCATATAATTGATATCGGAGTCTACGCTTACCTCCGAGGATAAAATGTTTCGGGCAACGCAGATATCGGGCAAAAAGACCAACTATGGACAGGCACCCGTTAACGATTAACAGGTGCCTCCCCTGAGTGAATGGTTGCAGGTTGGCAAATGATTTTTTTAAACAACCATTAAAATATTTTAACCGTATTTTCATTGTATTATTAACAAATCTGATTACTCACGAAACTCAGCAATGACACAGTTGGTTGAAATTATTTCACTGCAGGAATTTGAAAAAGTAATAGAAAAAGGTCTTCGGCTGGTGCTGTTTACTGCTTCCTGGTCAAGACCGTGCCAGGAACAGTGCAGGAATGTCCACAAAATAGAAAAAGATCTTGTGGGGTTGGTGCCGGTTGCTCTGGTGGACGTGGAAAAATGCCCTTCTATTGCGGCAGATGTCGTTATTCAGACTATACCGACATGTGTCATTTATCGGGACAGGGAAGAGATCCTTCGTCTGGTTGGACTGCAACGGGAGGAGGTTCTTCGTTCTGTAGTAAAAGAAATCAGGAGAAAAAAATAGAGGGGTGCCCGCTTGAGTAATGGCCCCGGAGGAAAAGTCATGGGAAAATGTGTCAATCACCCTGATCGAGAGACAAATTATTTCTGTCAGAAACAGAATGTTTATTTTTGTGAGGAGTGTATGCATTGCAGGGATCCAAAAATATATTGCAAATTTCGTTCATCCTGCATGATCTGGTTTATAACCAGAAAAAGTGAAGGGCTTGATGAAAAGGAAAAAA
>NZ_JBPLBA010000172.1:0-8299 GCF_054039375.1 Desulfomarina sp.
CACAGTTTTCATTCACATCCTCGACAATGACAATGGTGCTGGGCAGGGTAACCCGCATCAACTTCATCACCTCTTTGACGATGGGGTGAATATGCAGCAGTTTCTCCTTCATCTCGCTCGAACGGGAAAAGGTCAACACCTGTTCCACAAGCGATTTTGCTCTTTTGGCGGCTTTAAGAATTTCATCCAGATAGGAGAAGACGGCGGGATCAATGTTTCTATCCCGTTTCATCTTCAGGCGTATAATTTCCGTATAACCCATGATGGGCGTCAGGACATTGTTAAAGTCGTGAGCCACCCCACCTGCAAGAGTGCCGATGGCTTCCATTTTCTGAGTGTGCCGCAACTGTTTTTCAAGTCGATACTGTTCCGTCACATTCTGGGCGATAACAATCAGGCCTGAAACCTCATCCGGTGTAATTTTGACCGGAGAACAGGTGATCTCAAACACAACCTCTTCGCCGTCGATCCCCAGCAGACCTGTTTCAATGGTACTGGTTTCTATCTGTCCTGTTCTGATACTGCGCTGGTAGGCACAATCCTCACATGAAGATGTTTTAATGCAGAAAATTTCATGGCAACGTTTACCGAAAGAATTGGGGTACCGTTCCTCCACCGCCCTGTTCAACCAATGAGCCCTGTGGTTCCGGTCAAAATAAATCATGACACCGGTAAAACCATCGGTAATGGCCTGTTTCTGGGCTTCGCTTTCTTTCAGTGCGGCTTCCAGTTTATTTTTTTCAATGAAATCCGGTTTATCCACCATATTCTCAGTTCCTGACAAGTACTGGTGTGCCTACTGTTGATAACACAGTATACATTCGAGAATACAGAAAAATCAAACAAAAGGTCCGACAACCACATGAAATAAAGGAAATAGAGAAAAACTTCCATCCCAGGTCAGGGCCCTTTTCTTTTTCCCTTGACGCCCTGGGGACCAGTCATTATTTATGACAGTTGATACTCGATTTACAACTGCTCTATCTGAAAATCCGCGAGCGAAGATTGTATCACCGCAGTCGGTATTTTCATGGGCTTTTTTGTGGCCCGGCCATAGAGTTCGGCCCGACCGGTTTATCCAGAAACCCGTGACGGCTTCGTGAATATTTTTCGGGTAACAATCTGAAAAATTGATATAACTACTCACAGGGATAGCAATATTTGATTTTATTACCTCTGAACTGTAATTGCTCACAGGTGCCGCAGATTTTTGCAGGCTCTTTTGTTCGCTATAGCCTACCTATGCGGACGAAAGAGACCGTGAAAAGCTGGGGTACCTGTGAGTAATTACCTGGTTTTTTAAATAATCAGGTCTGACCCTGCTTATCCCTGATCTTTTACCAATGCAGCCGACCCTTTTTTCTTTGATTCAGAAAATGCCTGAATGGACAGGCCACAGATTACAAAAGCCAGACCAACCAGTGTTGAACCAAAGATTTTTTCCCCAACCAGAAAATGAATAAAAAACAGGGAAAGAAAAGGTGAAATAAATATCAGATTCGCCACCTTTGCACTGCTTTCAGTCATCTTGAGAGCGCTAAGCCAGAGAACAAAGGTGACTCCCATTTCAAAAACACCTATATACGCTGCTCCTGTTAATCCCGGCGTAATCCGCAGTACATTCCCTTTGTCTATCCATAAAGTATACATGACAATAAAAGGAAGAACAGTGGCAAAATTCAGAAAAAGCCCAACCACCGGGTCCCGGGTATCCCTGGTGTTATAAATCCAGTAAAGAGACCAGATAACAGTTGATAGAAGAGCAAGACCAACACCGATGGGGTTGTCAAAATGAAGTGAAATGACATTTCCCTTCGTTGCGATGACCAGAACTCCAAAATAGCTGAAAGCAATAGACACCCATTGAACTCCCTTCACCTTTTGTCTTAGAATCGGGATAGACAGCAGAGACAGGGTGATTGCCCAGGTATAGTTTATTGCCTGGGCCTGTTGCGCCGGTAAAAGATCATAAGCCTTGAAAAGCACAAGATAATATAAAAAAGGATTCAACAGTCCGAACATGAGGGAAACTCTCAGTTCTTTCAGACCTGTTTTCTTCAGTTCCGGAAGTTTTTTTTGAAAAATCAGTATAACAAAAAGGACGGCACAGGAGACAGTAGAGCTGAAAAACAATAATTCTACAGGCGTGAGGTAGCGCAGAGACAGCTTGCCGGCACTCGCAATCGTAGACCAGAAACTGACGGCTGCAAGACCAAACAGGTATGCCTTTGTCTGCTGTTTCATTGTAACTGACCACAGGAATTCAACTGTATGTGTAACTGCTTACGATATCAATAACTTTACGACTTTAGCGTAATCATCAATGCACCACAATATCACGTCTGAATCATTTTGTTCATTAGAGTGTCTTCCCGTTTTGGCTGAACAGATTATTTTGTAAGCGAACACAGACAGTTCGAAAGATTGTGGTCAGGTAATTACTCACAGGTACCCCAGCTTTTCACGGTCTCTTTCGTCCGCATAGGTAGGCTATAGCGAACAAAAGAGCCTGCAAAAATCTACGGCACCTGTGAGCAATTACAGTTCAGAGGTAATAAAATCATACAACTGCGACCCCTGTGAGTAGTTACGTGGTCAGTTACATTATTTTTTCTGCTTTCCTAGATAAGCTTCCTGGATGCGTTCTGACTGCAGCAGTTCCCCGGAGGAGCCGGAAAAAACAATTTTACCGACTTCAAGAACATAGCCCCTATCCGCCAGCTTCAGGGCGGCCTTGGCATTTTGCTCAACCAGCAGAACAGTTACACCACTCTGGGCAATTTTTTTGATCTGGGCAAAAATTGCCTTGACCAGAATTGGGGCAATGCCCAGGCTCGGTTCATCAAGCAGCAGCATTTCCGGCTTACACATCAGAGCCCTGCCTATGGCCAGCATCTGCTGTTCACCGCCTGAAAGTGTTCCGGCAAGCTGCCTTTTTCTTTCCTCAAGCCGGGGAAAAAGATCATAAACCCAGGAGAGAACCTCCCTGTCCACCTTTTTTCTGGTATATGCTCCCAACATGAGGTTTTCTTCAACAGAAAGAATACTGAATACCTTTCTCCCCTCAGGTGAATGACTTATTCCGAGGCTGACTACCTTATGGGCAGGCAGCTTTGTCAGTTCATGTTCCTTGAATCGAATGGATCCGCTTTTTGCCTTTATCAACTGGCTGATTGTACGCATGGTGGTTGTCTTACCGGCACCGTTCGCACCAAGAATAGTAACAATTTCTCCGCGATTCACGTCCAGAGAAATCCCTTTTATTGCGGCTATACTGCCATAGGAAACTTCCAGATCTGAAATGCTGAAAAGGCGGTCATTTTTACTCGTCATCATCACTCCCCAGGTACGCCTCTATTACTGCGGGATTATCCTGAATTTCTCCAGGAGTACCCTCTGCGATTTTGCCACCAAAATTTATCACGGTCAGATATTCGGTTACTTCCATAACCAGGTCCATATCATGTTCAATCAGCAGAATGGTGACACCCTGCTCCCTGATTCTGTATATAGTTTGAATCAGATCCTGGGTCTCATTGTCATTCAGTCCTGCCGCCGGTTCATCAAGTATGAGCAGGAAAGGATTGACTGCCATGGCCCTGGCCATTTCAACTCTTCTCTGAATACCGTACGGCAGAGAGCCGACAGTGCTGGACGCAAACTCAGTCAGTTCAAAAAAGTCAAGAATCTCAAAAACTTTTCCCCAGTTTTTTCTTTCATCTTTTTTTGAGGACGGTGTATGGATTATTCCATGCCACAATTTCTGACTGCTTTTAATGTGTCGTCCACTCATGACATTTTCAGCAACACTCATCTGTCCAAAAAGTCGGATCGTCTGAAAAGTCCTGACAATACCCCTCTGCACAACCTGATGTGGCAAGAGGTCCTTGATTTCTTCTCCACACCATTTTATTGAACCTTCTTCACATGGATGAATCCCGGTGATACAGTTAAAGACCGTAGTCTTACCGGCACCGTTTGGGCCAATTATGCCATAAATCTGACCTTCCTGAACATGGAAGCTCAGATTATCCACGGCGACAAGCCCGCCGAATCTCTTTGTTACATTTGTCAGTATCAGTTCTCTGCCGGCCATACTATTTCCCTTTTGTTAAAAATTCTTTTGGAATTCTGCCGAATTTTGCAGGCCAGATTCCCCGAGGTCTGAGAATCATTGTGAAGATCATTGCAAAACCAAAAATAAAATAGCGCCACGTGGAAAATTCCCTGAAAATTTCCGGTAGAACAAACATCACAAACACCCCAAGAAGAATACCGGGAACCGACGAACCACCAACTATGACAATAGTAAAGAAAAGGACTGACTGTATAAAATCAAAGGCTTCAGGGCTGACCGCAGAATATTGATTGGCATAAACCGTCCCGGCCATTCCGGCAATTCCAGCACCCATTGCGAATGAATAAATTTTGTATACCCTGGTATTGATACCTATGCTGGAAGCGGCAAGATCATCTTCCCGCAGATAATGCAGAGCTCTGCCGGGTTTACTGGTTTCAAGATTATGCATAACCAGAAGAGTCAGTACCAGGACAAAAAGGGCAAAATAATATGGCATGAATTCAGCAAATGATGTCAATCCGGGGACTGTCATCATATCAAGTCCGAAGATTCCATTTGGTCCACCGGTGACTCCACCCAGATTATTCTGCAGGGTCTGAACAAAAACGATATTAAAGCCGATCGTAACCACAAGGAGATAATCTCCTCGAAGATGAATAATCGGGCCGGCAAGAATAATACCGAAAAGAGCAGGAATCAGAATTGCCAGGGGCAGTGTTGCAAGAACCGGAACACCGAATTTGGAATTAAGAATGGCCGTTGTATACGCTCCCATTCCGAAGAATAATGCCTGTCCCATGTTAAACATTCCGGCCTTTCCAAGAACAATGTCCTGACTCAGTGCAACGATGGTAAAAATCACAAAAGTCGTTGCCACAGCCAGCCACCTGGAGTCAAGGAAAGTCGGCAGCAGAGCCATTACGATGAAGAACAGAGGATATCCCGTTTGTTGTATTTTTTTTATCATACCTTTTCCGCCACCCTCTCGCCTAAAATTCCGGTTGGTCTGACAATCAGAATTACAATTAATAAAATAAAGGTAAAGGCATCGGCCCAGGTGCTCGAAATGTATCCGGCTATAAATGCGTTGAACAGGCCGAGAAGCATACCACCGAGCATGGCTCCGGGAATGTTGCCGATTCCACCCATGATGGCAGCAACAAAAGCATACAGGCCATACTGCCAACCCATATTAAAGGTGATGCCACGATAGTAAAGACCTATGAAAATGCCGCCTACTGCCCCGAGTGAAGAACCTATAATAAAAATCGTAACAATAATATTGTTTACATTTATACCCATCAATCTGGCAGCGTCCTGATCAATTGCACTGGCCCTGATAGCGGTTCCGATTTTGGTTTTTTCGACGAAAAAATAGAGCGCAATCATAAGAATCATGGAAAGAACCATGATAATGACCTGCATGAGACTGACTACCACTCCCCCTACTTCCCAGATAATCTGCGGTATCAGTTCGGGAAAAATGTGCATTTGAGGACCCCAGAGAAGCATGATGCCGTTCTGAATAACCATGCTGGCGCCCAATGCTGAGACAACTGCTGAAAGCCGAGGTGCGGAACGAAGCGGCCGATAGGCAAATCGCTCCAGAGTAAAACCGAGTATTGAAATGCAAATGATTGTTAGAACAAAAACGCCGAATACTGTAAGCACGGTGACCTGTCCACCCAGCAGCTTTGAAAAGATAAACAGTGCAACAAAGGCCGACCCGGCCACAAGATCGCCATGGGCAAAATTGATCAGCTTCATGACACCATAAACCATGGTATAACCCAGGGCAATCAGGGCAAACATGGAGCCTATGGTGAGTCCATTGACCAGCTGTTGTAAGAAAATATCCATGAGATTATTTCAATGGCAAAAGAAAGGGAGAGTGAAAAAATTTTTATTTTTCACTCTCCCAGGGCAGGATTTTACTATTTATGGACTATTTTATAACTGCCGTCTTTCTGGATCTCATACGTCATATATCCGCTGCCGACTCTGTTTCCATCTGCGGCAAAAGATATTGGACCGGTAATTCCCGGGTAATCTTTAAGGGTATGCAGGTAATCAGCCGCTTTTTTTGTATCAAAGCTTTTTACAGTTTCCATTGCATGAATAAATGCCCTCATGCCGTCAACATTAAGAATGGTCCAGATTGAAGGCGGCATCATTTTATACTTGGCCTTGTAGGCTTTCAGAAAATCTTTGGCCAGATCGTAGGGAAGCAGTTCCGGAGTGGGAACATTTATGATGTATGCACCCTGAGCAGCATTGCCTGCAAGCTTTACAAAGTCAACATTATCATTGGCGTCACCGCCGATAAAATCGGCCTTGATCCCGAGTGCAACCTGCTGGGAACGAATAAGACCACCATCTGAATAATATCCGCTGAAGAAAATCACATCAGGCTTCTTACCCTTAAGCTGGGTCAGAACCGGAGTAAAATTCTGTGAACCGGATTTAACTTTCTCCCGGGCTACGATGTTTCCACCCAGTTTTTTAATTGCATCCTGAACAGCGGTGGCAAGACCATCCGCGTAACTGGAGAAATCGGAAAGAATTGCTATTCTTTTGTAGTTCTTTACCTTAACCATATAGTCTGCGGCAAAGGTTGCTTCCGCACTGTTTGGAAAGGAATTCCTGAAAAAAGTCCAGTATCCGTGCTGAGTCAGGGTATCACTCGTTCCATCGGAAGTCTGCAATACACCAGCCCTGAAATAAGTGGCCTGAGCTGCTTCCGCACAGGTTGAAGTATAAGAACCAATGACCATGGAAACGCCTTTATTGACAAGATCCTTGGCACAGATGGCTGCCTTCATGGCAGTGCCTTCGTCATCACAGGAAATAACTTCGATTTTCCTGCCCATCACACCACCTTTTGCATTGATCTGCTCAGCAAGCAACCTGACAGACTGATCAATACCCTGTCCTTCGTTGGCATATTTTCCGGTAATTGGAGCCTGAACACCAACCTTCAGTGTTTCTTCGGCAAAAACCGGCCCTGATGCAAGAAAGGTGGCCATCAATGATATTGCCAGTACTTTGGATTTCAACATTTTTCCCTCCGATAATGAGTGTATGTTAAGTGATTGAAGAGACAAGAGAACTCTTTCTCTTCACCTGCGAAGCCGAAATTCTACTGCATTAATTGCCTGTTGCGAACCATACCAACCACAGAGGTCGGAAAGTGGATTACCTGGTGCCCGTCCATAGTTGGTCTTTTTGTCCGATATCTGCGTTGGCCGAAAAATTTTATCCTCGGAGGTAAGCGTAGACTCCGATATCAGTTATATGCCTGCGGCAAAATTTCCCGTGAGCCTTGATCTCGAACAAAAAACATCATTTCTGGACAGACACTAGTGTCCCGAGATGTATATGAAAAGATCAATAATTGCTTTTGCCGTCATACACGAAACGGAGTACAATCGTATTGGGTCAATGTGTGTCCGTCAGAGCCGCATTTCTGAAAAAGGAAGCCTTATTGTAAAAGTTGTACCTTTGCCGGTTTCACTTTTAACGGTGATTTCTCCTCCATGTTTTCTGACGATTGTCCGGCAGATTCCCAGCCCCAGTCCCGTACCTTTACCAGGTTCTTTGGTGGTGAAAAACGGATCAAAAATAGAGGGCAGGATCTCTTTTTCAATACCACATCCATCATCTGCAATAATTACTGTAATATCCTTTTCTGATGCTTTTGTGGTGATTGTTATCGTTCCCTCACTGTTTATTGCCTGTTTGGCGTTCAGAAGCATATTGAGAAAGACCTGACCCAGCTGGCTGCCAAGAGCTGGAAATTTCTCCAGGGGGCCGAAATTCGTCACGATGGTGATATTGCCGTCTCTTTTAAGGGACAGCAACCTGGTGGCCGTGTCCAGTTCCCTGTTTATATCAATGAGTTTATATTCAGTTTCATCCGGCCTGGCAAAGCTCATGAGATCCTGGATAAAGGAAGATATTCGATTGACCCCACTCTCTGTATACTCCAGCAGGGTTTCCAGTTGTTTTTCCTCTTTTTTGGTAACGGTTTCCCCCTTTTCAGCTTTTTGGGCAATATCTCTGCAAAGCGTGTGCAGCGGAACAATGGAGCCGCTGATATAGTTGAGCGCGTTATTGATTTCATGGCCCAGTCCGGCAGTCAGCAGGCCGAGGTTGGCCATTTTCTCCGACTGGACCAGCTGCATCTGGGCCTGTTGCAGTTCGGCGATTGAATCCTGC
>NZ_JBPLBA010000173.1:0-12220 GCF_054039375.1 Desulfomarina sp.
ATGAGGAGTGTGGCCGCAGTTGTCCACTATTGCAACTTTTCCCGGGCCGGCGGAGCGAGTGGCTATGGTCCTGACCTGATCCAGTGACCCGTAATGATCGTCTCTGCCCTGGATTGCCAGAAGGGGAGCCTTGATACAGGGCAGAAGATATTCGATATTCCACGATCTGAACCAGTCGCTGAGCCATGTTTCGGACCAGGCCATGAAGATATCCCGGGTCTTCTCCCCGTGATATTTTGCAAGGGCGCTGAATCTTTTTCTATTCCACAGCAGAACCGCCTCCCTTACTCCTGCAAGGGTTTCTTTATCCACGCAGACATGGGCTGCTTCGGTGATGATACCCTGCAAAAGAGAAGAACGTTCAGCGCCGTAGATAAGACTGATACTGCCCCCGTCCGAATGACCGATAAGGATGAATTTTTTATCTGGAATTAATGTTGTCAGAACCACCGGCAGTTCGTTGAGGGCGGATCTGTGCAGATAATGAATGGTGCGGGGGCGGGTGAAGGGGGAGGATTTTCCATAACCGCTCCGGTCATAGAGGAGACCCGGGCACCCGGTTGCCCCGCAGAGCAGCGTCGGAAAATCTTTCCAGAAGGGAATGCAGCCCAGGCCTTCATGGAGAAAGACAAGATAAGGTTTTTTTTCGGAACCATCAATGAGCTGATAGTGTATTATCCGGTTTTCTGCAAGCTGGAATTCAGGCAAGTTTTCCTCTTAAGGGGTGGAAGTCAGCGTAATCAGTCCCTGGATACGGTCCAGTTCCGCCAGGGTCTTGGCATAGGCGATTGTTGTCAGGTTTTCCTGGCTGAGCGCCTGGGAGTACGCGTCCTGGGCGATGAGAACGTCCAGGGTTGTGGCCCGGCCAGATTTAAATTTCACCTGTTCCGCCTCCAGGCGTTTGCGGGTGGCCAGACTTGTTTTTCGGGTTGCTTCCAGGGCTTTCATTGCCAGTTTTACATCACGAACCGTGGTTCTGACACTCTTTCTGACCTGCTGTCGCAACAGTTTTGCTCTCGTTCTGGCGATCTTTAACCGGGCATTGACTTTCTGCAGGTTGCCCCTGGCAATACTGTTATCAAATGGCATGGAGAACTGAAGGCCTATCTGCCAGAGATTGTTTCCGTTTTCAAGGCTGCTGTTTACCGCGTCACCATATTTGTCTTCAGTCCCTGTCCGCCCCAGGGCCCCGACCAGGGACAGGTCCGGGCGAAGCTGGTCCGCGCTGTTTTCTTTCAGGATTTCTGCAGCCCGGATTGAAAGATCGGCTGCCTTGATATCCGGTCTGTTGTTCAGGGCATTTTTCAGAATTTCCGGAAGATTCAGCTGGACTGGTGCTGTTGCGGGTTTGTCTACAGGGTGATAGGAATTAAACCAGTTTTCACTGTTGAGCAGGAGTCTCAACTCATCTTCGGCAACGCCGATGGCCCGTTCGGCCGAGATCAGCAGTTCTTCCCTTTTGGCTACTTCAGACTGGGGTTGGTAGAGTTCCACAGGGGCAAGTTTACCGGCATTTATTTTTTCCTCGGTTTCAACGAGCAGTTTTCTGGCAAGCTCCAGAGAAAATTTACGGACTTCTATGTCCTGCCAGGCAAATACCAGGTTCCAGTAGGCGCTTTTTACTGAAGCCGCCAGGTTGGCCGCCACATTGTCGACCTGGTGGGTGACGGATTCCAGCTGTTTTTCGATTGTTTTTATTTCGGTTGTCTGGATGTCTTCCCCAAAACCCTTGAGCAGAGGCTGTCTGATTCCCAGCAGCAGGCCGGAGTTGTAGGACGGGTTGAAGGGCAGCCCAATGGCGTTGCTGTCATAACTGTTGTTGTTCCAGGAAAAGTTTACTGCCGTTCCCGTGGTGAACAGTTTTTCCATTCCGGCGTTCCACCGGGCCGTGTCTTCATGATCGCCGGTGCCGGGGATGAAAGGTGTCTGTTCCTTGCTCTGGGCGCCGATTTCCGCTGAAAACAGAATATCGAATTTCCCTTTTGCTGTCTGGAGTTCTCCCTGGCTTACTTCCATCTCCTCTTTCTGCAGTTTCAGGTCCAGGTTGTTTTCCAGGGCCTGTTCGACGGCATTTTTCAGTGTTATATTCTCAATTGTCCCATTGAGCTCTCCTGCATGAAGAGGATGAATAGAGTTTAAAATCATAAAAACCAGAAAAGTTTTTCCGTAACGCATCAGTTGTCCTCCGGATGCTTTTCACCAGCGAGAAACGGGTATGGTTTCCAGTAGATACGTTTAATTCCCAGCTTGGCCCTGCCAATTTTTTCAGGCAGTCGCTCAAAGAGATAGTACAGGGTCGGAACCACAACCAAGGTAAGAAAAGTTGCAACAATAAGACCGAATACGACAACAACGGCCATGGACTGCCACCATTGACTGGATTCGCTTGCCCAGGAAACAGCGCCCTTGTGGAAGTCGAAAGAAATTCCTGTAATCATCGGGATGAGGCCGAGGATTGTCGTTATGGCAGTCAAGAGAACAGGTCGAAGTCTGGTTGCGCCTGCTGACGCTATGGCCTCTTTCAGAGGATATCCCTTTTCCCTGAGACGGTTGGTGTAGTCCAGAAGTACAATGGCGTTATTGACCACAACGCCGGCCAGGGAAATCACTCCGACTCCGGTCATAATGATACCGAATGGAGATGAGAATAGAGCCAGTCCGAGAAAGGCACCACCCAGGGAAAGAATAACCGAAGTCATAATAATAAAGGGCTGGCTGACCGAGTTGAACATGGAGACCAGGATCAGGAATATGAGAAGCAAAGCGATCAGAAAGGCCCGGGTGAGAAAATCCTGGGATTCCTGCTGAGACTCCAGCTCTCCGGTAAAGGTGATTTTATAACCGGAAGGAAGATGAAAATCTTTTAATATCTGCTCGGCCTGGGCCCGGGCAACGGCCCCGGGAATTTTGGTCTCATCCACGTTCGCCTCAACGGTTACAACCCGCTCATTATTGATGCGGTTTATATCTCCGATGGAGCCGGAAAAATGGATTTTTGCAACGGTGGAGAGCGGAACCATCTTGCCGGACGGGGTGGGGAGCATCAGTTCGTGGAGAATATCCACAACTTCTCTGTCCGGTTTGGCTAACTGAACAGTGATATCATAATCGTCATCACCTTCCCTGAATGAGGAAACTTCCAACCCGTTATAGGCACTTTTCAGGGCAAAGCCGATCATGTCCGTAGTCAAACCGAAAAGAGCGGCTTTCTGCCTGTCAACCAGGACCTGCACGGAAGGGATACCTTCCACGAAATCGTCACGCACATCTTCCACGTGGGGAATTCGAACCAGGATATTTTTGATTTTTTGCGCAATCTTCCCCAGTATTGTAAAATTATCTCCGGCAATTTCTATATTGATTGGTGCTCCGGTGGGGGGGCCTTCCTTTTCCATGGCAATGGTGATTTTTGCCCCGGGAATATTTTTTATTCGATCTCTTACGTCATCAACGGTTTTATGGGAGGATCTCCACCGCTCTTCCAGCTCCAGAAGGCGGATTCCCACATGGTTGGGGGTGTTGGCGGAAAATTTTGAACTTCCACCCGCCGAGACGACACTCCGGGTAAAAACATTTTTGATATTTTTCAGATCACTGGGGCCAAAATATTTTTCACCGTCCGGTCTGGTGTATTCCCTGGGAGCCAATGCATCGAGAACGGTGAGCTTCTTCCCGGTCGGAGTCAGCCTTTCTTTCGCGGAAATCCCGGCCACGGCAAATTCAATACGTTTGATGATCTTGTCGATATAATCAAGATCGGCACCTTCTGGAACATCGACATTGACATAAAATCCCTTCGGGTCGATTTCCGGAAAGAATTCAACCGGTTTTTCAAGACCGATGATCAGCAGCCATCCCTGGAACATGAGAATCAGGACACAGAAACCGATGGCCACCGTGGCCAGGGGTCTCGACAGGGCCAGATCCAGCATTCTGCTGTAACCTTTGAGAACAACTCCTTTGATTTCAGCCGGTTTTTCAAAGTTGTCATCTGCTTTGTCCCCTTCTCCCGGAGTGGCGGGAGATTTCACCTTCATGAAAATGGATGCCATGGCCGGATTGATGACCAGAGCTACAAAGAGACTTGATGCCAGAGTGATAATCAGGGTCAACGGCAGGTATTTCATGAACTCGCCCATGATTCCCGGCCAGAAAAGCATGGGAGAAAAGGCCGCCAGGGTCGTGGCTGTGGAGCCGATAACAGGCCAGGCAACCTCGGAGGTGGCTTTCATGGCGGCTTCCACGCGGGGCGCACCCTGTTCCATGAACCTGTAGCAGTTTTCCACGATGACAATGGCATTGTCAACCAGCATGCCCAGGGCCAGGGTGAGACTGAAGAGTACCACCATGTTCAGGGTTATGCCCATAAGGTAGAGCACAGTGAAGGAGAGCAGCATGGAAAAGGGGATGGCCATGGAGACCAGGATGGCATTGCGGAATCCCATGGCAAAAAAGATGACAATCAGTACCAGTACCAGTCCGGAAAGGATATTGTTTTCCAGGTCTGCCACCATGATTTCGATATCCCGTGCCTTGTCGAGTACCTTGGTTATTTCAGTACCGGCGGGCCAGGTAATCTGATCCTTTTTGATGATTTCATCAACAGATCTGCTGATGGCAATGATATTTTCACCGGAACGTTTTTTCACAGCTATATTGACTGCAGAGCGGCCGTTCAGCCGGGATCTGGAAGTCTCCTCCTTGAAACCGTCAACGACACGTGCCACATCCTTAAGATAGACCGGTTCTCCATTATAGGTGGTGAGGACCAGGCCGTAAATCTCTTCGGGTGTTTTGAATTCTCCCGGCACCCGCAGTTGAAAACGGCCATTGCCGAGCTGGATATTCCCGCCGGAGGTATTGGTGTTTTCACTTCGGACCTTACTTTGGAAACTGTTGATGGTCAGGCCGTAGTAGGCCAGTTTTTCGGGGGAGACTTCAATGCGTATTTCCCGTTCCAGTCCCCCGGTAACATCAACCTCCAGAACGCCGGGAATTCCTTCGATTTCGTCCTGCAGATCGTCGGCAATCCTTTTCAGGCAGGGCAGGCCGCAGGTGCCCGACAGGGAGAATACCACAATGGGCATTTCAGATAAATTGACTTCAAAGACGGAGGGATCATCTTCCAGATCTCCCGGCAGGTCACCCAGGGCTTCATCCACTTTGTCCTTGACATCCTGCAGAGCCTGGTCAATGTCGGTACCTGTTACAAATTCCACATTGATGGAAGAGAGTCCCTCCGAGCTGACCGACTGGATTTTTTTCAGGCCTTCAAGACCCTTGAGTTTTTTTTCTATTTCAATGGTGATCGTGGTTTCAATGTCTGATGGGGACACGCCCCGGTAGCTTGTTGAAATAAAAACATTCGGGATGGTGATATCCGGAGCACTTTCCCTGGGCAGCACCATGTAGCAGTATACGCCGAAGATGATCAGGAGAAGAGCCAGCACCAGAACCGTTGTGCTTTTTCTGACGGCACTGTCGGAGATAATCATAGGGTCAGCTCCTCAAGGCTGGCGGCAGCTCGAACGACCTTGATCTTCTGACCGTCTTCCACATCCCGATGGCCCTCCACGATCAACCTGTCTCCTGGTTTGAGTCCTTCCGTTATCCTGACCAACCATTTTTCCATAATGCCGAGCTGCACTATGTGTTTTCTTGCTGTCCCATTTTCTTCAACATAGACAAACTGTTCATTGTTTCTGGAAATAACGGAATAAAAGGGCACTGCAATGGCTCCTTCCACGGTCTTTTTCACGATATCGGCCCGGATAAACATGCCGGGCAGGATCTCGCCGTCCCTGTTATCGATTTCCAGTTCCAGGTTGTAGAGGCGGGCAATTGTTTCCGGAGAAGGAGAAAGAAAATGAACTTTTGCGCTGATCTTCCGGTTTTCCAGAGCCTGTACCGTGATATTGATTTTGCTCAGCCTGCGGACGGCTGTAACATCTGATTCCGGGATACCCACAACCCCCTTGACCCGGTCTATCTCGAGAATTTCGGCAATGGGATCTCCAGGGGAGAGCTGCAGGCCGATCTTGGCATCCATGCGACGGATAATACCGTCCATGGGGGAAGTAACCGTGGTTCTGGAATAGAGAAGTTTTGCGTTTTCATAGTCGGCCCTGGCGGTCTGCATTGTTGTTTTTTTGGCTTCCAGTGCCGAGGTGGGAATAACGCCTTTTTCGTATATGGATTTGTCTCGCTGATATTCTGATTTTGCCAGCCTGTAGGCTGCTTCCGCCCGGTCCAGTGCGATTTTATAGTCTGTTGATTCAATACGGGCCAGTACATCACCCTTTTTTACCCTGTCTCCTTCCCTGAGCAGGACTTCTGTGATCGTTCCGCCAATTTTTGCCATGAGCCGCAGCCTTGTCCATGGTTCTATTGAACCGGGCAGGTTGATTCGGTCATGTATTGTTGTCGGAGAGAGGGTGAGAGTCACCACATTGATGGCCGGTTTTTCAGGTCTTACCTCTGAGGTCTTGGCCGCGGCAATGATTTCATTCTTCCTGCTGATTGACACAAAGAGGAGTCCGATGAGGACTATCATTGCCAGGAGAAGAAATCTCGGGAGATTGTTCCAGATAAACAGGACTGTTTTTGCTCGTGTACTTCGGGGAGAAGACGTTTGCTCTGCCATAATCTTTTCTTCTGGTTGAATATTTCAGGTTTTAGGCTGCAACCCTTCCAGGGCCTGTGAAAAAAGGAGTTCCATCGAGGAGGCAACTTCTTCGGTCTGGATTCTGCCCGTGTACCAGGCGGAGACTATCAGAATATAGAGTCCGTAAAAATGAGCCGTAATATGAAGCGGTTCGATCTCATCACGCAGTTCGCCGCGTTTTTTCGCTCTTTCCAGGATGGGGAAAAAGAGCTGAAAATATTTGTCATCTATTTCCAGGTTGGTTTGTACGTCGTTTTCATCTGGAAATACCGCATAACGCATGAAAATTCTGCCAAACTCCCTGTTACGGGTAACATGGTTGAACTCACTCATATAAATGGTCAGCATCTGTTCCAGTATGGGGGCATCCATATTAATTTTTTTCATCATTTTTCTGTGGATCTGTTCCAGTTCGTAGTCACAGAATGCATGGATGATATCTGCTTTGGTCTGGAAATAGCTGTAAACCGTTCCCTTACCTATACCGGCAAACTTTGCCAGTTCCTCAATGGAAGTGTTGTCAAAACCTTTGGAGCTGAAAAGTGTTATTGCAGCGTCCAGAATGGCCTGTTTCGTTTTCTGTTTTTTTTCTTCCCGTATTGACATGCCCTTTCCCCCGGCTAAAAATTGACCGCAGTCGAGATTTTACTTCTTTTTCGACTGCAGTCAAGAAAAAGTTGACCGTGGTCGAAAAAAATAAAAGTTCACAACTCGGTGAAGCAGCGCAGCAATATAAGAACTCGCTTAAACTGGTTATTGCATTTCGGAAAAAAAGATATACCATAGGCTGACATGGAAAGGGCCACTATTTCGGGATTCAAGCACAGGAAAGAACAGGGGAGAGAGATGGAAATTCAGGCTGGGGCAAGTCAATTACTTGGGCAGTTGGCCGCCTGGTTACCTTTTGGATATGCTTTTGGCGCCGGTATGGTTTCCGCAGTTAACCCCTGCGGTTTTGCCATGCTGCCGGTTTACCTGACACTGTACCTGGGTGCGGAACAGGGAGATTTCAGAGAAAGGTCATATATTTTCAGAATTTTCAGGGCTTGCTGGGTCACTTTTGTGGTGACTGCCGGTTTCGGCCTGCTCTTTGGTCTGGTTGGAGTTGTGATTTCAGCAGGTGGTTCCTTTATCATGAAAATTATGCCCTGGCTGGCTCTTGTCATCGGGGCTGGTCTTGTCCTTCTCGGCTTACTGATGCTTGCGGGAAGGAGTTATTCTCTGCCGTTCATGTTGAGGATTGCTGAAAAGGTAGGGGACCCGAGGAAAATGACCCTTTCCGGGTTCTTTCTTTTCGGGGTGGCTTTCGGGATCACTTCTCTCAGCTGCACCCTGCCGATCTTTCTTCTTGTGGTGGGCAGTTCAGTCACTGCGGGGGACTTTTCGACGGGAATTTTCCAGTTCGTTGTTTATGTGCTCGGCATGGGCAGTGTGCTGCTTGTCCTGACCCTTGGCATAGCCCTTGTGAAAGAAGGCGTTGTGGTGTCCACCATGCGTCGGATTCTGCCGTATGTGCAGAAAATATCCGCCCTGTTCCTGATAGTGGCCGGTGGGTATATTGTCTGGTACTGGTTGTCAAGCGGTTTGCTCTACAAGGGCTGAACAATGGTGCCACAGGACAGGACAGACCAATACGGCGGGATAGCCGCTGCTTCGGCTTCGTATGTGCTCTGGGGAATTCTGCCGGTCTACTGGAAATTGCTGCAGGACGTACCGGCCTATGAAATTCTCTGTCACAGGATGTCCTGGTCCCTTGTTGTCACTTTTTTATTGATTCTTTTTCTCGGGAGACAGCAGTCTCTCTGGCAGGTGTTGAAAGACAAGAGAACAGTGCTGGTTTTTACACTCATTGCTTCTCTGCTGGCGGTAAACTGGCTTATTTATATCTGGGCCGTGAACAGTGGGCATATTATCGAAGCGAGTCTTGGTTATTTTATCAACCCGCTAATCAACGTCCTTTTCGGCATGGTTTTTTTCAGGGAAAGGTTACGACCGGCGCAATGGGTAGCGTTGGGATTTGTCTGCTGCGGAGTGATTTATCTGACACTGTATTATGGTCATTTTCCGTGGATTGCCATTGTCCTGGCAGTGACTTTTGCCCTTTACGGGCTGCTGCACAAAAAGGTTGCCCTGGCTCCTCTGGATGGTCTCTGTCTTGAGAGCCTGGTTCTCTTTGTGCCGGCGTGTATTTTTCTCTTTTATCTTGAAATAAAAGGTAACGGCAGTTTTCTGAACAGTGGGGCGGTCCGGTCTTTTCTCCTTTTCGGAACGGGTATCGTTACTGCAGTACCACTCCTGTTTTTTGGATACGCGGCGAATAAGATTCCCCTGTCCACCCTGGGGCTGCTTCAGTATATGGCACCGACAATCAATCTTCTGCTCGGTCTGTTTGTCTACAATGAGAGTTTTCCCCGGGAGAGGGTCATCGGTTTTACTCTGATATGGCTGGCTCTGCTGCTTTATATCGCTGAGAACCTGATGAACAGGAAGCGACTGGAGAAACAGCGTCTCATGTCGTAATTACCCGGCCTCCCGGGGGACGGGAGGCCATAAGAGGATACAATTTCTGATTACGTATAGAACTTGGTCTGATACTTGTTGGTCTGGGGATATGCCTGGTTTCTCAGGCATTATTTTTTCACGCCACCCTTGCCACTGCCTTTGCATTTTGTTTTATGGTGTCCGGGGGCAGCGCAGCATTTTCCTTTTTTGATATTGCGGATATCGCTCTGATGTTTGGCTATGGAAATAATGGTCTTCAGTCTTTTGCTGACCTTTTTGGGCAGGTCTTTTTTCTGAATTTTTTCCGCTTCTTCAATAATTGCCAGAAAGGCTTTTGACAGTTTTTCCGTACTCAGCATAATAACTCCATCTTTTTGTTTTTATTTGTTGACTCTTAACAAGCAAAACTTGTAATGCCGTTATGAAAAAAAGCAATAGAAGGGTGAACAATTACAGCCCATAAACAATAAAATTACAGAGCTGTTACCCCTGTGGGCAGGTATTTGTTTTCAGCTGTTTTTCAGGGAAAGACCTATTCGTTTTCGCGTGGTGTCCACCTGCAGTACCCGAACCTTCACCTGCTGACCGATTGAGACGACCTCGGCAGGATCTTTTACGAAACGATCGGCCATCTGGCTGATGTGGATAAGACCATCCTGCTTGATGCCGATATCGGCAAAGGCACCAAATCTGGTGATATTGGTGATTATTGCGGGGACGACCATCCCTTCCCGGACATCATCAATTGTAAGAATTGACCGGTCAAAGGAAAAACCACGAAAATTTTCCCTTGGGTCGCGACCGGGGGCAGCCAGTTCGTCGATGATATCCAGGAGGGTTTCCATACCGACGGAATCATCCAGATACTTTTCCGGCACTATTTTTTTCCTGGCTGACTCTGAGGTCATAAGTCCGGCAACCGAACTGCCGGTGTCTTTGGCCATTTTCCGTACGAGTCTGTATCGTTCAGGATGGACGGAACTGTTATCCAGAGGTTCGATACCGTCTGCTATCCGCAGAAACCCGGCGCACTGTTCAAAGGCTTTCGGGCCGAGACGTGGGACTTTCAGCAGTTCGCTTCGTTTTTTAAAAGGGCCGTTTTTCTTTCTGAACGCAACAATGTTTTCGGCCAGTGTCCTGTTAAGTCCCGAGACAAAGGTGAGCAGTTCGACGCTGGCACTGTTGAGTTCGACCCCCACACTGTTGACACAGCTTTCCACCACCTGTTGCAGCCGTTCCTTTAAGAGATTCTGGTCAACATCATGCTGGTATTGACCGACACCTATGGATTTCGGGTCAATTTTTACCAGTTCCGCCAATGGGTCCTGGAGCCGTCTGCCGATAGAAACTGCCCCCCGTACCGTAATGTCATGATCCGGGAATTCAAGACGTGCGTTTTCCGATGCGGAATAGATTGATGCACCATCCTCGTTGACAAGGGTCACCAGAATGGAGGAATCAAGGTCCAGGGAACGGATGAATTCTTCGGTTTCCCGGCCGGCGGTACCGTTGCCCACTCCAATGGCCTCAATAGTATGTTTTTTGATATATTGTTTAACTGTTTTCCCGGCCTCCTCCCGTTGTTTTTCGCCATGTGTGGGGAAAATAGTGGTATAATCCAGTAATTGCCCCTGGCGATCAAGACAGACCAGCTTGGCACCGGTTCGATAACCCGGGTCGAGAGCAAGAACGGATTTCTGGCCGAGGGGTGGAGCGAGTAGAAGCTGGCGAAGATTGATGCCGAAAACCTCAATGGCTTCTCTGTCGGCACGTTCCCTGAGATTGTTTTTCACTTCTTTTTCCAGGGAAGGACAGAGGAGGCGTTTATAGCTGTCTCTTGCTGCCTGGTCAAGCTGCTCACACCATGGTGATGATTTGTCGACATGGCGGGAAAAGATCAGGGAGAGCGCTTTTTCTTCCGGCGGGCGAAGGGTAAGAGAGAGAATTTTCCTTTTTTCCCCCCTGAACATGGCCAGAAGTCGGTGGCCGGGGACCTTGGTGATTGGTTCCTGCCAGTCAAAATAATCCCGGAATTTTTCGGCTTCTTCCTGTTCTGCCGCATTCTTTTTTGCTTTGGCTGTAATCAGTGAATGATTGAAAAACAGTTTGCGTAAAGCTTCACGGCTCACACGGTTTTCGCTGATCTGTTCTGCTATAATATCGCGGGCTCCCGCCAGGCAGTCTTCTGCTGTATCAAGATTGTTTTCAGGGTTTATAAAGTTATTGATATCCCCACTATTTCCCCGGCCGGAGAGCAGGATGTCCGCCAGGGGCAGCAGTCCTCTCTCCTTTGCCTGCAGGGCCCGGGTTTTTCTCCTGGGTCTGAACGGGAGATAAATATCCTCAAGGACGGTTAGTTCCGTGGCCCCGGCCAATGCTGTTTTCAGTTCTTCCGTCAGAAGATTGTTTTTTTTCAGGGATTCGAGAATAGCCTCCCGCCGTTTATTGATCTTTTCGAGTTTGAGGAATTCGTCTCTGATCTGGCCAATGGCAACTTCATCCAGAGAGCCGGTAGCCTCTTTGCGGTACCTGGCAATAAAGGGGACGGTTGCTCCCTCCTGAAGGAGTGAAAGGGTTTTGTTCACCTGGGCGCGGGGGAGGTTCAGGGCAGTGGCGATTGAAAGATTTTCCGGGAATGTAGTTGGCATAACTCTTAGAAAATACAAAAGAAATAGTAATAAGGCAAGTCTGGTCTTTGGGTGAATAGTAGTCCCTGGAGAAGGGGAATGCAAGGTTTTACCCTGATATTCATTTGATATTTAAAAGCCGAAAAGATATGCTTACACAAGGTGTGAACAGTTTTGAGTCTCATGGGCGAAACTCCTCAGCAGACACCCTCGGCCAAGGTTAGAATGGGACGTAGGCAAGCGCAGGCTCCTGACTTGCCAATTGCAGGATTCAGGTCTTAAGTCAACTTGATTCCCCATGAAACTCAGCCAAATTGTGGATGTGCCTGTTTTATCAGGCTAGCCTACGGTCAAAAATCACTGGAAATCTCAATTGATAAGGAATTCAAATGAAAAAGTGTCAGTCTAGATCATTTTATAATCAGTC
>NZ_JBPLBA010000174.1:0-7116 GCF_054039375.1 Desulfomarina sp.
AGAGGCCCGACCCCGCTGGGTGTGCCGGTGACAATGATATCTCCCGGCTCCATGGTGAAATTCCTGGAGACAAAAGCCATGATCTGTTCCACCGAAAAGATCATCCGGCTGGTATTTGATTGCTGAACAATTTTGCCGTTCAACCTGGTTTCAATCTGCAGATTCTGCACATCACCTATCAGCCCCGGCGGTACAACAACGGGACCAACAGGCCCGAAGGTATCCAGGGACTTGCCGCGGAACCAGCCCGACTTATCCGAACGCTGCAGATTACGCTGACTGACATCATTAAAACAGGTAAACCCGAGGATATGATCAAAGGCTTCAGTCTCTTTCAGATTTTTTATCCGATCCTTGACAATAATCGCCAGCTCCCCTTCATAATCGGTCCTGAGATCCGGAAAATCATACTGATGAAGGAAAGCGGGAAGAATAATCGGTTCTTCAGGCGCAATAAGCACATTGGGCATCTTGGGAAAAAGAACAGGTTCCGTGGGGATTTCATCTGTAAAGTTCTGAACATTCACCGACTCGCTTTCCCTGATGTGTTCCAGGTAGTTCAGACCGAGACAGATTATTTTGGACGGTTTGACGGCAACCTCGCCGCCACCTTTTACCGGCAGAAATAAAGACATGGACGTTTACCTCGATAGTGAGTAATTTTTAAGGATAATCTCAACTATAGTAAAAACTGAGGAAAAATAACATCTGAATCCTGCCTGCTCTTTAAATGCATACTCTGCAAATATAAATTTCTTTTCAACAGAACCCGGCCATGGCAACAACCACCGAAAGCCTCTCAATAGATCTCATAAAGCGCCCCTCCATTACCCCCGAAGACTGTGGCTGCCAGAAGGTACTGGCAAAACGACTTGAAAAAAACGGTTTTCATATTGAAACCCTGCGGTTCGGCAATGTTGACAACCTGTGGGCCACCCACGGTGAGGCAGACCCGCTGTTCGTTTTTGCGGGTCATACCGATGTCGTCCCGCCGGGACCGGAAAACAAATGGAGTTTTCCGCCATTTACCCCAACCATACACAACGGCTTTCTTTATGGCCGGGGAGCGGCAGATATGAAGGGCAGCATTGCCGCGATGGTGACAGGATGCGAACAATTCCTGCACCAATATCCCCGCCACCGGGGAACAATAGGATTCCTGATCACCAGCGATGAAGAGGGAATCGCCACAAACGGAACGGCCAGAGTTGTTCAATATCTGCAGCAAAGGGGAATTACAATAGATTTCTGCATAGTGGGGGAGCCTTCAAGCCGGGAGAAGCTGTGCGACACAATCAAAAACGGTCGCAGGGGAACTCTGAACGGAAACCTGACAGTCCATGGCACCCAGGGACACGTGGCCTACCCGAAGCCGGGCAGCAACCCCATACACACCCTGGCCCCTCTGCTGCAGGAACTCTGCACAACCGAGTGGGACCGGGGCAACGAGTTCTTCCAGCCGACCAGTTTCCAGGTGACCAATATCAACAGCGGTACCGGAGCGGACAATATTATTCCCGGCGAACTGAAACTGGCATTCAATTTCCGTTACTGCACCGAAGTCACGCATACCATGCTCATGAAAAGGGTCGAAACAATGGTGCAGGACATCGGGCACACCCTCTCCTGGCGTCATTCCGGCCTGCCGTTCCTGACAGAGGCCGGAGATCTTCTCCAGGCCACCCGGGATGCAATCCACAACGTATGCGGTTATCGGGCCATCCTTTCGACGGAAGGCGGAACATCAGATGGTCGGTTTATTGCACCAACCGGTACGGAAGTCATCGAAATCGGCCCATGCAATGAAACAATCCACAGGATAGATGAGCGGGTAAAAATCGACGACCTGAACCGGCTCTCCACTGTTCATCACCATATCCTTGCAAATCTGCTCGGGTGACCCGATGGTATGGAATTTTATCCTCTACCTGCTCTATGGACTTGCCTTTTTCACCCTCGGTGTCGCCATCCTTTCCCGGGAAATACGACTGAGTGAACTGGGTATCGCGAGAATCATCCGGCTCCTTGCCCTCTTCGGCATAACCCATGGTTTTCACGAGTGGCTTGAGTTTCTCGAACATCTCTCCCCGGCAATAAAGACTCCCGCTTTTTCCCTTTTCAGACTGGGTGTTGTCAGTATTTCCTTTATGCTGCTCCTCTATTTTGGTCTCTTCATCAATATTATCACCTACTACGGGGACCAGGCCCTGAAAACCACCCCGCGAAGCGTCAAGGCGATCATCGGTTTTTCCGCCCTTTCACTTATCCTCCTGACAACTTACCTGGATATGGGGACAGGCAGAGACACAATGACCCGGACCTTTGTGGCATTTCCAGGCGGTCTGCTCTCTGGAATCGGGTTGATGCTCTATTCGCGTACAGCCAGAACATTTTCCCGGAAAGTGGCCGCCAATTTCATCCTGGCCGGCATTTTCATGATCTGCTACGCCGTATTGACCGGCCTTATCCCCTCCCAGGTTGTCGTCCCCTTTTTTAATATCAAAGTGATTTTTTTCAGAAGTATTTCAGCATTTCTCATCATGTTCTTCACCATCAGGGCCCTGTCGGTTTTCAACCTCGAACAGCATGAACTGATCAACGAGAGACTGCTGCGTTTTTCCCAGTCGGAAAAACTGACATCCATGGGTATTCTTGCGGCAGGTATTGCCCATGAGATTAACAATCCCCTTGCCAATGTCTCCCTCAATGTGGAAATGCTCAAAGACCTGACCGGTGATGATGAACGCATCGCCAGAAAACTGGAAGCCATTGAACGCAACAGCGCCCGGGCCGCAAAAATCGCCCAGGAATTGCTCCATTTCTCACGGGAAAAAGAAACAGACCTGGAACCTGTTGACATCAACCAGGTTATTGCCAGCTCCTGCAATCTGCTGCAGAATCGCGGCCGGGGGCCGGACATCAACCTGAATCTTCAGGATGTCCCGGAAATCGAGGGTATTTTCTGGAAACTTGAAGAGGTCTTTATCAACCTGCTGATGAACAGTATTGATGCATGCATGGAGGAAGACTCCATTGAGATAGAATCTTTTGTCCAGAACAACACCGTAACTGTAATACTCACTGACACCGGCCACGGCATCCACGAAAAAGATCTTTTCAAAGTCTTTGATCCGTTTTACACAACCAAACCAGTCGGCAGGGGAACAGGTCTCGGCCTGTCAGTGTGTTATAATATAATCAAACAGCATGGCGGGGAAATATCTCTTGTTTCAAGCGAATACGGTGGAACTGTTGCAACCGTTTCCTTTCCGGCAACAGACGGAAAAACCATGGGAGAACCGGCAGATGAAAGATGAAACCATTCTGGTCATTGATGATGACAGGGATCTGCGCGAATCGATAGTTGAAATTCTCGAAGACAATGGGCTGACGGCCACAGGCTGTGGAACAGCGGAAGAGGCGCTGGAAAGAATAAAAAACAACATTCCAAGTCTTGTCATCGTGGATAATATGATGCCCGGAATGGGTGGTCTGGCACTGATGCCGCTCTTGAAAAACGACTATCCCTGGTTGAAAATCATTATGATTACAGCTTTTTCGACCGTTGACAATGCTGTTGCCGCCATGAAAGGAGGTGCTGATGATTATCTGTCAAAACCGTTTAAACGCAATGAACTGCTTGTCTCTGTAAGGCAAAACCTGGAGGAGCTGAAGTTTGAGAAACAGCTCTCCGAACATGACATGGATTCCACTCTGGCCTGCCTGTCCAATGGAATAAGACGACAGATCCTGGCAACACTGGCCCAAAACCGGAAAATGCGGTTTATGGATATAACCAGGAACCTGGAAATCAGTGATCACACCAAGGTCAATTTTCATCTGAAAAATCTCAAGGCAAACAGCTTTGTCACCCAGGACAACGAAAAGAACTATATACTGACAACCCAGGGGAAAAAAATAATCGACCGCCTCCACCTCTTCCTGCAAACTCTTTCCCATTAATATTCAACAGTTATAAAAATTTTGTGAATTGTACTTCACAACATGACTCGATTCTGTGAAAAACCTTTATCTGGCAGCCTGTCCCCACCATCAATATATTCCTACAATGTAGGATTCATTTATTTCCAACTACGCATGGAATGCGGCCCGATTGGAAGTAAATAACACCAGAGAGTCAGTGTCTGTCCTGAAATGAGGATTTTTGTTCGAGATCAAGGCGCCCGAGAAATTTTGCCGCAGGCATATAATTGATATCGGAGTCTACGCTTACCTCCGAGGATAAAATTTTTCGGCCAACGCAGATATCGGGCAAAAAGACCAACTATGGACAACCACGAGTTAAGCAAACTGTGACCAGCTATCACTGGAGGGTATCTGTAAGTGTCACTGCCTGATCGGGCCGACCTGCGGTAAAAACACAAAGGAGGAACGTATGAAAAAGACAGGAGCAGTTACTCTGGCAGCCCTTTTTGCCCTGAGCACGGCAGCCTATGCTGCAGACCAGACCCTTATCAGCACCAGGGCCGATTCCCCCATTGTTCTGGACGGCATGGCCGACCAGGCATGGAGCAAGGCCAGGGCCATCACCGTTACGGTGGATGAACAGCCTTACGAACCGAGCAATGGTTACGGGGGAATGGACAGTACCGACGTCAATATCAAATCCCTGTATGACGACAAATATGTCTACTTCCTCATCACCTATAAAGACCCGACCAAGAGCATGGCCCGTTTTCCCTGGGTAAAGCAGAAGGACGGCAGTTGGAAACAACTGAAGAAAAAAGACAGTACAGGACACGATAATACCTACTATGAAGACAAGCTGGCCATGTTCTGGAATATCAGCACCAAGGGGTTTGCGGAAGAAGGCTGCATGATCTCCTGCCATCTTGATGAACCCGGTGACACTTCCGCCGGCCGGAAATACACCGAATCAGCAGACGAAACGATAGACATCTGGCACGCCAAATATGTCCGCTCCCTGCCCATGGGCATGTTCGATGACCAGTATGTGGACAACAACACCGACCCCAAGAAAAACAAGGGATGGGGAAGAAAGGGTGATACGGGTAAAGGCGGGTACAAAACGAACGCCAATGCCGATAAATCCGCTCCGGCCTACATGAACCTCAACCCGACTCAGGATGAAATGTACTACGTCATCCCCAGCAAGCGTGTACCCTTTGTTGATCATTTCAAGCCCGGCGATATCATTCCCGGTATAACCATTTCCCCCATGCAGGGCGGCAGAGCAGATATTCTCGCACGGAATCATTTTGAGAACGGCATGTGGACCCTGGAAGTCATGCGGGCCTTGAAAACAGAAGGAAAAGACGCCGAAAGACAGGATGTCCAGTTCACGGATAAGTCCAAATCATATCCGTTCGGTATCGCAGTTTTTGACAACACCCAGATCAATCATCTCTACCATACGGAAACCCTTGAGATGAAGTTTAAATAGTCCTCCGGCTGTCACTATGAACATTTTCAATCAATATATACGGATCACACACAAAACTCAGACTGACACCTGTGAACCTGGGGAAACAGGCACATCTCCAATTTGTCTGAGTTCCATGCGTAATCAGGATGTTTTTTGATTGAAAATGTTCGCCTCATCCTTTCATTACTGCCCCTCCCTTTTCTATCTGATGGGTGCCTTGGGGAATCAGAAGAATTAAAAAACTTGCCTTCCCCCGGCACACTCATTAGGGTTTTGTTATGATTTCCTTGCTTATACAAAGCTCAAAAGGTTGAAACAACCTGTTTTCTCAGGATAATTTATTTCCCTCTGCGGGCAGATTGATATATGAAACCAAAACTTCTCATCATCGAAGATGAGCTGTCTGTTGCCAAACAGTTAAGATGGGGCCTGGATAAAGAATATGACATAACCATCGCAACAACAGTGAAACAGGCAAAACCGTTACTCGCCTCAGGTGTCTTCCGGATTGCAACCCTTGATCTTGGTCTTCCCCCTTACCCGGACAGCCCGAGACAGGGGTTTTCCCTTCTGGAGGAGATTCCCGCGCTTGCTCCTCACTGTCGCATCATTGTCATCACGGGAAACGCTGAGAAAGAAAACGCAATCCGGGCTGTTGCCATGGGAGCAGCCGATTTCTGTGCCAAACCAATTGACCTGAAAGTACTGAAAATAATCCTCTCCAGGACCTTGAAAATTCATCAACTTGAAGAGGAAAACCGACAGCAGCAGTGCCGGAATTATGAAAAGGGCAAGTTCTGCGGCATGATCGGCTCCTCCACTGTCATGCAGGAGATCTTCAGGCAGTTCATCCATGCCGGGAAAACGGATTACCCTGTTCTTCTTTCAGGCAATACCGGAACAGGCAAGGAAATAGCCGCCCGGGCAATACACAGCCTCAGTTCACGATCTGACAAACCGTTTATCACAATAAATTGCGGAGCAATTCCTGAAAACCTCCTTGAAAGTGAATTGTTCGGCCACGAAAAAGGTTCCTTTACCGGGGCCGCAAAACGTAAAACCGGTAAATTTGAACAGGCCGATCACGGTACAATTTTTCTCGATGAAATCGGAGAGCTTCCCCACACCCTGCAGGTGAAACTTCTCCGCGTACTCCAGGAAGGAACAATTGACAGGGTCGGTGGAAATGAAACGATCAAACTCGATATACGCATAATTGCCGCGACAAACAGAAATCTTGCAGAAGAAACTGAAAATAATCGTTTCCGTGAAGATCTCTTCTACCGTCTCAATGTTGTGCCGATCAACCTGCCTGACCTGAAAGAGCGACAGGAAGACATTCTGCTCCTCGCCCAGGACTGCCTGAACAGGGAATCTGAAAAACTGCAGCGAAAAGCTTCATTTGCTCCCGCAGCCCTGGCAGCACGTGCTACCCACCCATGGCCGGGCAATGTGAGGGAACTGCAAAATCGTATTAAAAGAGCCCTTGGCTCGACCCAGGGCAAGATCATCTCCTTGACGGACATGGGATTTCAACAGTCCGATGTCAAAGAGGAGAACCAGAAGCTCTCTACCTTGAAACAGGCCCGCGAATCAGCAGAATACAGTGTTGTCTGCAGGGCCCTGGCCCTGAGCAACAACAACATCAGCAGAGCCGCAAAACTTCTTGAAATCAGCAGACCGACCCTGCATGACCTGATTAAAAAACA
>NZ_JBPLBA010000175.1:0-29133 GCF_054039375.1 Desulfomarina sp.
CGAATCGCTGACCGTGTTTGACAAGGAATGGCTTGATGCCGTCCCACCACCAATCCTTGACCCTGCCGGAATCAAAATCCCCCCCGACAAAGAGCTCCCCTTCCACACCAACTGGCGAAATCGCTACATCTTTGAGTTCCTTATTCCTGATGCCGAAACCATATTTCAGCAGCGGCTGTCAAGACAGAATGAAGGATATTTCCCGGTCGACGAAAACCTGTCGATGGAAATGGTTGAGCAGCAGGTCGCGGTCTACAGGGAAGTTGCTCTCTATCTGCATCGGGCGGGGCTCAATGTCTATATTCGCCAGGGACTGGATAATCCACCCATGAGAATTGCGGAAAAAGGCATCTCAAATGTACCGCGCTGGGCATTTGACAGGAAACCTGACCGTCCCAGCCTGAAAAGCCTGGCGGGTTGGAAATGGCTCTTTCTCAGGCGATATCCCATCAAATGGCTGACAGTTACCCATGAGGAGCAGAAAATTACGACAGCCAGCCGGATTGCCCATGACGGCAAAACTTTTGAGCTTATTCTCGGCACTACGGGGCTGCGTTTTCATCCGGAAATCCCCCTGGGAGTCAAGAAAAAGATGATCAAAAAGAACTGGATCATCAATACTGAACAGGCCTGTTCCACCAAACAGATCAGCGGTTTTGCACGAATACGTGTCGGTGAAACAGTTATTATCGGCCGGGACAACCGTGAATATGACGACCTTTTTCATTTTAAAAAAAATGTGGCTAAACGCCACGTGAGTATCACAAACAGAAAAGGAGACCTGATCATCACCCCGCTTGATCTGGACTCGGAAGTCCGCATAGTCCGGTTTGACAACCTCGATTACCGGGAACGAATGGCGTCAAACCGCTATCATTCACTTTTGAAAATAAAAGAGTTGTTCGGCGGCCCCGTTGGTATTCTTGCCGACGACAAGGCGCTTGAACTCATTCAAAAAGTCAATAAACAGCTGGTAAGGGAGCCCCTGCGCCCCCTGAACAGAGAAAAAATGGTTGGGGGACTTGTTGAACTCACCGGCAAAACGACACCTGTTATCGTCGGTGATCTCCATGGGCAGGTGGATAATATTCTGAAAATACTCTCAGAAAACTGCCTGTTTGACTGTCTCAGGCTGAAAACTGCAACCCTGGTCATCCTGGGGGATGCCCTTCATTCTGAAAATGCAAACGAAATGGAAGACTTCGACAGTTCCATTTTGATGATGGATCTGCTTTTTCTTTTAAAACTGCGTTTTCCTGAAAATTTTTATTACCTCCGTGGAAACCACGACAGTTTCTCCCCGACCATCAGCAAAAACGGTATTCCCCAGGGCAGTCTTATGAAAAAACGTCTCCTTGAACTGAGGGGAGAAGAGTATATTATAGAAATGGAAAAATTCTATTCCCTGCTTCCCCTGGTCATCAGTTCAAAGAAATTTGTTGCCTGTCATGCCGGTCCCCCGAGGACAAAAATAACCAGAAAAATGCTGATCAATATAGCCGATCATCCTGAACTGGCCCAGGATCTGATAACAAACAGGCTCCAGCGGCCACATTATCCTGGTGGTTACAACAAAGGGGATGTGAAAAAATTCCGTAAAGGTCTTCACCTCCCGAAAAAAACAGCATTTATTGTCGGCCACACCCCCCTTGATCCCTTTGGCAGTATATGGCGGGATGTGGGGGCAATAAAGAACCATCACATCATCTATTCCGCCCACATGGAAGGTCCAAGTCTTTTTGTGGGTCTGGACAACAAAGTAATACCTATTACGTTCCCGGCAGAACCCTTGACGAAACTGATAAACAAACTGAAATAGCTTCCAGCAGATAACTCCTCACACGGACAACAACTTTATAATTTAATTCCCACTGAACTGTAATTGTTCACAGGTAGTCCGGAAGAGATATTCGGGAGCAGGAGTTAATCATTGACATTCTGTCAAAAGTTGTTATTCACAGCGTGCAAAGGCTGAACAGTTTCCATGAAAACCTGTACTGTCAGAACCCTTTTACCTGAATCCTGCAAATCAAAAAGAGAAAACAAATTTTGTGGCTGATCCATCCGGTCCAGCCATACTGATTTACTGGCTAACTCAGTTTCACCAGGAGGTTGCAGAATGGCTTTTTTACCCAACAGTCCACTTTCCGGACTCTTGCGCGGATCACCTTTTAAACCTATTCAGGAACACATGCAGGTTGTTTTTTCCTGTGTCTGCCTTGTGCCGCCACTCTTTGACGCACTGTACCGAAAGGATTTAGAGCAACTCTCGGAAGTAGCGGAGCAGATAAAATCCCTGGAAACAGATGCCGATAAACTGAAATCCACTTTCCGGCTCAATATGCCAAAGTCCCTCTTCCTGCCCGTCGATAGAAAAGATCTTCTCAGTCTTATCGGCGATCAGGATCATATCGCCGATACCTCAGAAGAGATCTGTAAAATCCTCACCTACCGGCAGATGGAAGTCCCGGAAGGGATAAAAGCGTTGCTTGATGAGCTGCTCGAAGGAACCATGGAGATCGTTTCGGAAGCCAAGGCTATGATTGAGCAGCTCGATGAGCTGCTTGAACTCGGTTTTGGGGGACGTGAGTTCGACAAGGTCTCACAGATGATATCAGGGGTACGTCGCAGCGAACATAATATAGATGCTATCCTCCATCGTACGAGAACAGCACTGTTTGCAATAGAAAATGACCTCACTCCGGTTTCTGCCATCTTCTGGTATAAGCTGATTGACCTTCTCGGACATATTTCCGATCAATGTGAAAACCTGGCTGACCGCCTGCTGCTTTTCCTGTCAAAATAATTTTACCCTAAGGAACAATCAGATGGAAATTATTGCTTCATACGGCACCGCCATGATTATTCTGGCTGTTATTTTCGGGCTCTATATGACATGGGGGATTGGTGCAAATGATCTGGCAAATGCCATGGGAACTTCCGTTGGAGCCGGAGCAGTCTCGGTAAAACAGGCTATTACCATTGCAATTATTTTTGAATTTTTAGGGGCTATCCTGGCCGGTGGACATGTAACCAAAACCATCAGAAAAGGTATTATTGATCCGAGCGCAATAGTCAATAATCCCGAAATTCTCGTTTACGGCATGCTGGCATCCCTGCTCGCTGCCGCTGTCTGGCTGATGGTTGCTTCCACCAAGGGGTGGCCGGTCTCCACTACTCACTCTATTATAGGGGCTCTCATAGGCTTTGCCATTGTCGGTATAGGCCCTGATTCTGTGAAATGGACCAAGGTGGCCAGTGTTGTCCTCAGCTGGATTGTCTCTCCGATCATGGGAGGAACCATAGCCTTTCTCCTGGTCATGAGCACCAGGAAATTGATTTTCAACACCGATAACCCCCTGAAAAACGCAAAAAAATACGCCCCTGTCTATATCTTCCTCGTGGGTTTTGTGATCTCTCTGGTAACCATGTTCAAAGGTCTGAAACATCTTCATATCAGTATGAGCACGGGACAGAGTTTTGGCTTTGCTGTCTTGTTTGGAATCCTCACCGCCTCGACAGGCTGGTATTTTATCAGGAATGTCAAGGAGGATATCAGTGCCAACCGGGAATTCAGTTATGCCAGTGTAGAAAAGGTTTTTACTCCCATGATGCTGTTCACCGCCTGCTCCATGGCCTTTGCCCATGGATCTAATGATGTGGCAAATGGTATTGGTCCCCTGGCAGCGGTTTACAGTATCGTCAGCTCCGGCGGGGAAGTCATGCAGAAATCCGACCTGCCGTTCTGGATACTTCTCCTTGGTGGCGCCGGAATTGTCATCGGCCTTATCACCCTCGGTTACAGAGTTATGCTCACCGTCGGCAAAAAAATCACTGAACTCACCCCTTCCCGTGGTTTCTGCGCAGAACTGGCCGCTGCAACAACGGTGGTCATAGCTTCAAGGACAGGGCTTCCTGTGTCCACTACCCATATCCTTGTCGGCTCCGTTCTGGGTGTAGGACTTGCCAGAGGCGTGGGAGCACTGGACCTGCGCGTAGTCTTGAACATCGTCATTTCCTGGGTGGTAACTCTGCCGGCAGGTGCAATAATGGCAATGCTCTTCTTCTTCACCCTGAAAGGTATATTCAGCTGAAAGAACCCCGGAAGCTAAAACAAAGCTTCCGGGGTTCTTTTTAAGAGCTCTATGCTTTCAACATACGTTGACAAGAGACAACAAATAAAGAGTTATTAACAAATATGAGCAGTTACGAAAAAAGATGTTATTCAGCTAGAGTGAAACTTCGTAACCGACTCTCTCCGGTCATCTCTCCTGTTCCGTTAAACCCCCGCACACGAAAACTGTACCTTTCTCCGGGAGAAAACTTCATGGCAAGGACTTTTCGAGACAGGTAATAACTTCCCTTTTTCGTATAGGCCGTAAAAAAAGGCTCTTTCATTTCTCTTTTATAAAATTCAATATGGTACGTCGAAACGGCAGAGGTTTCCGACCATTCAATCTTTTGACCACTCAAGTGAATTTCAGTTTTATTCTCAGGCATTTCTATCAGCAACGGAACGATGGTTTCCGCTTTTTTCGCCTCCACGTGATAGATAGCCTCAGGAAAATCGATTTTCTGAAACGCAGAATCAGGTTCTGTTATAATAAACTGCAAACTGTGGGCCCCTTCAGAATAGGTCGGTAACCGGGGTGCACTCGGTGTCTTCAGAGTCAACACCTTGCCGTAATACAGATTCTTCTGAATACGCTGGATAATCCGCCTGTCCACTTTCCAGTACCCTTTAAATGTGCCGGAACCGTTATAATGGATCTCCACTACTCCCCTGAGGTCCCGTGAATTTCTTGTCACCAGAATAAGCGGTCGGTTATTCTCTTCAAAAAAGACCCTCATTCTGGTGATTCTCAACCGACCAGCTGCACCTGATCGCAGATTGACTTTTGCGGAACCACTTCCGGATCGAAAATTCGGTGCTGTGAAATTCCTTCGATAGACTATATTTGATGACCCCGCATTTTTCCCGAAACTGAGAACAGAAGCCGGAACAGTAATCGTTTCCGAAACGGATGGCTGGGATTTATTCAGAGAAATAATAAGAACCGTGTTATTATAACCAAGAACACGACCTCCAGCCAGAAACTCCCCCCGTGTCGACCGGATACTTTCATTTATCACCACAGCCGGAGAGACAACCGTAAATGTAACTTTCTGTCTCGTCCCGGCCCCCCTGCTCACATCAATTTCCGCAGGAGAAACCCTTACCACAAGCTGGCCTGGATCAACAAAAATAGTGAGGGTCTGCGTTGTTTTTTTCCCGGATCGGGTAACAACCTGCACCGTGGACACGAACTTGCCCTTCCGGGTAGGTATTCCGGCAATACGCCCATATTTTTCCAATACCAATCCCGGTGGCAACTGTCCCCGGATCTTTCTGTACCGGCTTAATTTTGCAGAAGATGTTGCTGCAAGATCATACTCATACTCCTTGCCGACAGTACCCCGGGGAGGCTCACCTATGGAATCAACCACCGTTATACTCTTCGTTTCAACAATGGGGGGCGGCGGAGTTGCTGCAGCAGTGAAAGCTGCTGTCCCGGTAACGGTATAAGTTCCGGTTTTCCGATATGAGCGTCCTGCCCTGAAAGTATAAGTGCCAGGTACAGTATAGGTGGAAGAGCTGACAACCGCACTGCCGTCACCAAAATTCAGACTCAGAACCATTGTCCCGCCATTCAGTGCTGCCAGTGTACCGGTAACTGATGCCGTTACTGTTTCTCCGGAGACGGCAGTTACCGGATTCACATCAAGAGCAGCGTTAACGGCTTCCGCAGAAAATAAGACAAGAAAAAACAGCATCAGGCTAATTTTTACTCTTTGCATTCTATCCTCCTGACCTGCACAATACAATTCAGATACAGGCTACTGGGAAAAATCAGAGACTTAAAAAACGGCATCTTTCTCCGGATTATCTTCAAAACACAACAAATCAAGCAACGATATTTAGAAAACTGTCCCATTATGTATTTTAATTACTCATGCCCTCCCTGCCAATTAAAAGGAATAAGGAAGAGCGGTTGACAGAACCAGTGTCAGTATATTTTCCCTGGTGGTTGAATCTTCAATTGCATCTTTTTGATTATTATAATGATATTCAAGGGCAATAGTCGGATCCTCAAGCCACCACAACTGCTCCAGCCTGTAGTTCAACCTGCTGTATGCTGCACTGTTTTCTGTGTCGACAGTATTATCATCAGTCTTTGTCCAGTCATATGTGCCACCAATTTCAAAAATAATCGTATCATTTAAAAAACTGGTGTAAATATCCATGGTTAAAGTATTTGTATCCGTCCGGACATCCGTGGTCAAATCTGTTGAACTGTTCAGCGTCCACGACGGCATAATTGAAAAATAGGAGGAAGAATATGAAGGAACTGCAGACAAGGTAAAGAGGCGGGTATCATTATCTGCTGTGCTGTGATCATCCTGTTCGGAATAACTGGATCTCAGCTCAATACCCCAGGAGCCTTCATTATAACCAACTGTTCCCGTCAATGTGTTCGTATCCAGGGAGACAGGATCCGTACCATCCGGCTCGTCTGCCGATCGCTGGCTGTTATGCTCAAAAAGTACACTTACCGGGAACCTTTCCCAGCCCACATACTGGTAATCAATACTGCCGGAAAAAGAATAATTTCTTGCGAAAAGATCATCTCCTTCCACATTATCCCATGAATAGTTCAACATGAGCCGCACAGATTGATCGGGATAGGTCACTCCACCACTGAATTCTGTACCCGCCCAGTCTTTGACGATGGACTGATTCCCGACAACATCATACTGCGGACCTGTATATTTATAGCCAAGCTCAAAATCGTATTTCTCTATGAGACCACCAATCTGAATACGGTATGCCTTATCATATGTTTCCTTTATGTCATCCCCCGTATCTCCATCATAATTAACGGTATCAAACTCAAAATCCGATGTCAGCATCTGGTTGAAAAAATCACTCTGCATGACAATGCCGGTGACATCTCCCTTTCGTCCTACTCCTTCAGACCAGTTGCCGAGTGAATTTTCACTTTCACCACCTCTCACATAGATTCCCTTGAATCTCAACCGCTGTTCAAAAAAACTGGCTTCCGCCGAAGTACCAATGATATGATCATTTGAATTAAAACCGAATCCCATACCGTCTATCTCATAGCTGCTTTCAGTACTGAGCGTTCCAAAGCCAGTCAAGGTGATATTTCCCAGGGTAATGCTTGCCTTACCTCCTCGCCGGGTCAGATAATCGACAGTATTCCTTGATTCTTCAATAGTGGTGTCCCCAATTTCAACCCTGGCAGAATACTCTTCAGCCTGAAATTCTCCTGAAAAAAGGAAATCTATGAGACTGATACCCTTTTGCTCTGGTCCGGCCAGCGCCGCATTCTGATCATAATATCTCGCATTTGCTCTGATCGATGCATTCCATTCCCCCTCACGCACAGTTGATTCACTGGTCAGATAGGTATCAGAGGTCGTGTAAGGCGTATCAGTGGAAAAATCCCCAAAGATATCATCACTGGAGGAACTGTCTTTTTTCAGAATTGTTTTCAGGGTAGATGAAAGACGGTTGGTTGAAGCAATCTCCTCAAAAAGCTCACTGTGGCGGGAAGAGAAAAGAAGCTCTTCCTCAAAAGATTCTCCATTTTCAAAAAAACCGAATATCTGGAGGGAGTGATTACCGGCAGGCAGGGGGGCAACGGGAATATAAGTATACAGGCCCTGTTCTGCAGTGACCAGACCCGTGATATCGTCACCATCCAGCAGAACAAGAAACCCCTCATCCAGTATTGGTGACATAGCGCGAAAAGAAACAATTGGTTTTCGTGCAATAGCGATGGTTTCCGGATCTGGAGACACCAGCACCAGTTCATTACCTGAAGCTTCAACTACGTTTCCGGACAGCAGTAAAAATGGAAAAGAAAAACAAAAGAGAATCAGAACAGGGGGAAGTCTTTTCATGGTTCTCCACGGCAGAGAGAAATTGAACACGACCCGTAAACCTTACCCTGCAACCAATGTAATAACAAAATGATTGACAGCAGAATAGATCCACTTACGCATTTTGACATTCATTGACAAAACCAAAAAATAATCTGATTACATACAAAACTCAGCCTGATAAAGCAGGTACATCCACAATTCGGCTGAGTTTCATAGGTAATCAAGAAAAATAATGTTCCATCCTACCATAAGAATAGTGCAAACCAAAGATAAAAGTACGACAATTCAGGTGGATCGAACGACATCTGAACTGTTTTATTTTACAGACGGCAACCTGGCAACACTTCAGGGACCTTGTTCGACAAGCACGTGAACCATTTGAAATCCATATTGTGCACAAAACGCTCAAAGCAGATCATGTGTGTATTTTCCAGTCACAATAAAGATAAACAACATATGGCTTTTCAACTAATGTCCATTCGTTGTACGGCTCACCCGTTGTATAAAATTTAAGTGTGCTGTTTTTATGCCAGACCAGATTGGCTTTCGGAATAGTTATAGCGCCACCCACACTTGGAAAAACAATCTGTCCAGGAGGTAACACTGTCATGATTTCCTCATCAAACTCTTCATAAGCTCCGATTCGTCCGACAATCGGTCTCTGGCCGGGACTGTTGCACCCTTATTCTATTAGTGTTTATATTAAGAGCCTCCGAGCCAAAATTCCTCAGTTGATATAGGTCAGTTCAACCTCCTCCCATACCGCTTTATCCCATCTCGGTTCACGATGGAACGATCTGGATACACACCACATATTTCATAGAAATGACCGATTTCCAATCCCGCCAATCCCCCGAGAATCCCTCCGGATGCTTTAAAATCCCTTATCACTCCTCCAGCGTCGCGACTATGGACAATTCCCCGACTTCCACGCCCCATGATTTCGGCACAAAAGCATGATTCTTCAGTCGTCGTCCCATGCTTTCTCCTCTCCGGCAGAATACCCCGCACTGTTGCCACCGGAGTTAAAGGCGAAGCCTGGAACTCTACCCCAAAAAATCCAAACTCCATATTTATTGACAAAATCATGGAATAATGTTTTACCCTACCATAAGTATGATGTAAACTACGAAAAAATACGCCAATTCAACTGGATCGAACGTTTTTCTTGCAACTGATGCATTCTGCAGAAAGACGGTACCCCGGCAATATCTGATGGTGTTGATCAATAAAAATCAAACTTCGTTCACCGCACCACTGATCTGAAAATTCAAGAACAATCCAAAGGAACATTATAGCGACCGTACCTGCTGCATGAAAAAAACGATAAGGAGAGCAAATGGCTTCTTTACATTTCCGGCTGGCTCCGGACACAGGAAAGAGGGTGGTCTGCAATTCGACATGTCGTAGTGATCGACTTTTAGACATTCATCGGAGAAAAATATTTTTCCTGCCTGGTGCAGCTTTTCTTGTCATACTGTCACTGTTTTTCCACCTCAAGGTATATGCGGCCCAATCGTTCCAGCCGACAACTCCGTCTGACAAAGACAAGATCCTTCAACTTTCCCCCCGGATGTCTGCGGCGACCCTCGCACATATCAAAAATACAGATTACGTCAGGCTTCCCAGCGGACGGATTATTCAGATGAAACATATCCGTGATGCTGCCAGGCTTTCAAAGAGACTGCATAACATCAGGATTAAAAAAAATCCGCTTCCTGCATCCCTGCACCTGAAACCTGCAGCTACAGGAACCCCGGTCAACAACATCTTTGAACTCAGCTCTCTACTGGAAACAGCAAAGGACGGCGATACGATACAACTGCCTTCAGGCAGGCTGGTCACGGCAGCTCAAATCAGGTTTCTTCAACCTGAACTGGAAAAACAACTGGGCAAAAAACTCTCCCGATTCAGACAGAAAAAGAAAAAAACCGTTAAAATAATCCCTTCCACAGACAAGCGATATTGGGAAAACATACTGAAAAAACCTGACGACACAGTGCTGGAAACAGAAGATGGAAAATTTTTTACCGTCGGTGAACTTAAAAAGACACTGTCCCGTGGATATCTCACCATGAAGTCATCTGACAGCACATCGAAAAAGGGGGGGCAAAATGACTGACATCACCTTTTTCAAAAGCAAATTTTTTACCCTTTTCGTACTGCTTATTGTTCTTTTATTCAATTCCACAACACCAGCCCCTGTACAGGCAGACACTTTTGATGATTTTATCAGTTTCCTCAAAAAAGTTGAAAATGAAACGGGAGTTCCGCTGGATGAGCTGGGAGTGCCTTTCAATGCCACACAGCTTGAGCAGTCAAAAGGAATTGTGACCTGCCTCTCAAATGCCAACGGCAACACCTATGAAACCGCTGTCTGTGTGGATGATTTTCATGATACATCCACCGGCCAGCAGATTTCACAACAGGCGGATCTGCCATCTTGGGTCTGGGATATCGTGGACAGCTATATCCTTTATATGGAAAAAGACTACATGGGTCTCGCCTGGAGCCTGGGTGAGACAGTAGTCTGCGCGGTAATCCATGTCTGGACAGGCGAAGATATCTGCAAACTTATAGAAGAACTGGTACAGCTTGCTGAGGATGTTCTTGACATAGGCAAGGTCCTCGTTGAATGGCTGGGAGAACTCGGAGAAGCTGTAGTTGGAGCCATAAAAGATGCCGCCTGCGCCATTGGGATTGGTGGCTGTGAGGACTCACCACCCGTTCCTCCGGAGGTCGTTCTCTACAAAATGATGGTTCCCGAAATACAGGCCGGACTCAATAAAAGAGAAGAAAAATACAGTGCCGCCTTTATTTCTTTTCTTGCAGATCTGAAAAGCAGGGTTCTGAAAAGGGTAAATGCTGAAATAAAATCTTTTAATGATCAGGTATCATCAACCTGGTTTCCTCAACTCGACTATTACACCCAGGCTGATGCAGACAAGGCCGGAGCCCGCTTTGTCGATACGGTCAATGTCAGATGGAGTAATGACATCATTCAGCGTGTAGATGGAGAAAGACATGCCAGAATAAAAACCTATGAAAATCCCGCCAACATAGACTCCCTGAGCAGACAGGTTCTCGACAAGTATATTCCCGGAGGCTCCGGTTTCAAATGGATGCTCATTGATAAATGCACCTCCGACTTCAAAAACAACTTCGGGTATGACCATATCGACCGCTGGAAAAACATGCACCTTGCAGTGGAAAATATCCAGACCATGCAGGACTCGGTACAGTCAAACAGGGAGCTCTGTACCACCTTCTATGACCAGAACAAAACTGCCCTCATGGACTCGGCGATCAATTATGTTCAGGACAAGGCAAAGTGTGTCGATACAGGTAATGACCTGTTCTGCTATTCACTCGATGCTTACGATGCATGCCTGACAATGATGCGTGCCCTCGGCATAGATAACATCTGCAGGATAAACATGACAAATGCATCGCAGGAAGCAAAGAAAAAGATAGAGGCCATGTTCCGAAAAGCCGGCAGCAGATTTTATAAACTGGCGGTACAACAGCAAAGCACCTCCCTGTCAAGAACTCCACACTCCCAGGCTGTCGGGGGAATTCTACCTGCAGACGATAAACCTTTAATATTCACCTGTTACCGGCCTACCCATCTCCATTTCTTTAATCAGTTCTACCAGTCGCACTACGGTCAGCTACCCCAGGTAATCCTGACACCGAAACTGCAGGAGGATCCCGCCTATCATCAGCTGAAAACGGCCGTTGAAAATGCGAAAATAACTATTAACACAGGGGCATATGGTGGAACGGACTGTACAGTAAGGGCTACAATCGACCCGTTGCTTCTGGAAGCCTCAGATCCCCAATGTTTTCAGAACCTGAAAGAAAAAGACCTCAAATTTGGTTTTGAATTCCCCAGTAAAAAACCGGGTTTTTCCTACTCCCCGAAAAAAATAACACCATCCATTGACGGACAGGAAACACCGACGATATTTTTTGACCTAGCAGGCTTCTGGGACAATCTGACCAAAGAAAAAATACGCAAAACCGAAATAACAGCAGACACCATCAGCATAGAAAAACTCAACCCCCTGGATCCCATAACAAGAAACAGGTTTGACCGAAACAGTATCAGGAAAAATGCTTTCTCACGGATTAAAACGGCTACGGAAGGAGCACAACTTAAAAAGAATGTCAATGAAGCCATAAAAACAGGCTCCGGCCAGAAAGTTATGAGCGGCTCCCTTCCTTCGGGCAGTAGAGTGCCTCAAATTCTTTCTCTGAAAATGTCCTTCAGAGCACAGCAGCCTGTCAGAATTAAGATACGGGCCACGTCTAAACGTAAGATACAGTTTGAACTGCGACATCGGTCGGCTAAAGGACGGCCATACAGGCCTGTAAAAAATATTGCCCACACATTCAAACAACAGGAAACCATGGTCATACTGACACTCTCCCCTGGGATGGAGGGTGAATTTCAGCTCAGAATTCGGGCGGACCGTACCTCTCCGTGGGGCAAGTGGCATACGTTCAGGGTCATCGGCAAGGCACCCCACGGTTCCATGGTAACCATCAATCCTCAACCTGAACCTCCGGGAAAACAGTCTGTTTCAAAAAGGCTCAATAGAAAAGCTATTCCAGTTATCAGGGAACCACATCATAACCAGACTTACCTGCTCACCGGCAGAAATATTTCCATCAGTGCCAGGATCAATCATATACCTGAAGGGAAACTTGCTGTAAAGCTACAATATAAGAAACGGGCCCATTTCACCGACATTCCCCTGCGTATCCATAAACAGCGCTACAGGCAGGGAACCATTCTCAAATTCACATGTGATCAGACAGGGCTTTACCGACTGAAAGTCAAACTCACCACTCCCGGTTCACAATGGACAAAATGGACTGTGTTCAAAATTGACAAAAAAGTCAAAACACACCTGAGAAACAAACAACCTGGAACCGGTTTTCAGACAACGACCATCAAGCCCTCATTCCAATAAACCACCCATATTCAGCCCCTCCTTTCCCAGATCAGAAGGGGAAGGAGGTCTTGATCGATAAAAAATATCTAATTCCGAGCAAGTCTCCGGTAAAAGAGTCAAAACTGGTTCTGCGCGGGATCAGATTGTATTGTTTTCAGCCATAACCAGGAAACTCTGCCAGCGACTCCATTCCATGTTTTTATCTCCCCTGAAACGGATATGGTACAACCCGGTTTTGAGCAGTGAAAGATTAAGGAAAACATTTTCATCCCCATATCGGAAACTGTGGCATGGCTTTTCAATTTCTTGAAACATTTGTCCAATACCTGGACGATAGTGAAGTTCAAAATCGATAACCTGCCCATCGTTCCTTTTTAATCCCACAGTGACATCTGCTGATCGCCAGATATGCTTGAGAGGCAGAATCGCAACGGGTCGCAATGATAACATTTCTTCCCGGTTGAAAATGTCAAGCTCACTGTTCCGGTAGTGCAACTGCAGACCATCGGAACAAATCACTTCTCCATGGCTCATTTTCTGATGTTCACAGATATCACGATATTTCTGAGCATGAACAATAACGGAAAATAACAGAATAAAAACTGCGGAAAAGAACAAAATATAATGACCGGCTATATTTTTACCGGAAAGGCTTTGATTCGTTTTCATGGTTTACTCTCCAGGCAGGTAAATCAGTCCAGGTTATCCCCCCCTGCACTATTCCTCTTTCCTGTGAGTATCATTGAACCAGAAAAAGGTTCAAAAAACCGACAATCATTTGTCCTGTTTCAGAGACAACATAAAATCCCGCCACACCGGAGCAGCGGCAGTCCCTCCACTTTCCCCGCGGCCAAGACTCCTGTTGTGATCATTCCCGAGCCAGACACCGCTGGTCAGTTTCCCATCATAACCGATAAACCAGGCGTCACGATAATCGTTTGAAGTCCCGGTTTTTCCGCCACGTGCACCCGGAACAGAACCGACCCGCCGACCTGTCCCACTCCTGATCACCTCGGCCAGCATGGACTGCATCTGATGCAGTTCTCTAGCGGACATGACTTTTCGTCGATGTCGCCCATCCGAAAAACGGCGGACTTGACCATCCGTCATAACAATCTTATCGATAAAAACAGGAGGTGAACTTGTGCCGTTTCCGGCAAAAACGGTATAGGCGGCGGTCATTTCCAGCAATGAAACATCCCCGGCACCAAGGGCCAGAGAGAGATCGGCCGGCATTGCTGAAGTTATGCCGGCTTTTTCAGCAAAGGCCAGAACACTCTTTACTCCTGTTTTCTGCAGCAACCTCACCGCCGCCGCATTATAAGAATACGCCAGAGCTGTTCTCAGGGTAACCCTGCCATGATACTTTCCGGAATAATTGCCCGGACGCCACAGTTTTCCATTCCGCCCCCTGATTGATACAGGGGAATCATCAATAACTGAATCCGGTGCCCATCCTTTCTGCAGTGCTGTTGCATACACAAAAGGTTTGAAAGTGGATCCGGCGGGCCTCCTCGCCTGGGTTGCCCGGTCAAAAGGGGATCTGGTAAAATCAATACCACCGACAACAGCCCGCACCCTGCCACTGGCCGTCTCAATGACCACCAGGGCGCCCTGGGGCGGAACCGCACCCTTTCGACCTGACTTTTTCTGCCGTTTCAGGGAGTTTCTCACTCCCCTTTTAAGGGCCTTTGCCGCTTTATCCTCCATCCTGCTGTCCAGATTCGTGTAGATATGGGCTCCAGCCTGCTGAAGCGGCATCCTGAGTACAGCCCTGGCCCGTTTCTTCACAACCTGCAGATAATACTTATCTGCCGAAGAAATAACATGACGTCTTTTTCTGAGGTGCACCGGGGCAAGATAAGCGTTTCTGGCAGCTCCAGCACTGACATAGCCGTCTGCCGCCATCCTGTTGAGGACATACCTCTGCCTTTTTACAGCTCTTTGCAGGTGACTAAAAAGGGAGTACCGGCTTGGTGCCTGGGGCAGACCTGCCAGAAGGGCACATTCTCCCAATGTAAGCTGAGACGCGGGTTTATCAAAATAGGTTCTGGCTGCCGCTTCCACGCCAAAAGCCCCTTCTCCGAGATAAATCTGGTTCAGATAGATATAGAGGATTTCTTCCTTACTGAGCAGCCTGTCAATTCTCCAGGCCAATACAGCCTCTTTGAATTTTCTCACATAGGTTTTTTCTGGAGTAAGCAGCAATGATTTTGCCACCTGCTGTGTAATCGTGGATCCCCCCTGCCCCCTGCCTCCTTTACGAAAATTATTGACCGCCGCCCTGAAAACCGAAACAATATCCAGGCCGGAATGCTCAAAAAAACGTCCATCCTCCGCGGCAACAAACGCCTTCGGCAGGTAAGGTGACATGGCTGATAGAGGTATGACCGTTCTGTTTTCAACAAACATCCGGTCAACAACCCTGCCATAGCGATCATAGATCAAGGTTGCCTGTGACGGCTGATAATTCGCCACATTGCGGATATCCGGGATATGAAGACTGACCAGAATATACAGTAATCCTCCAAGAAACAGGGTCTGAAAAAAACAGACCACCAGGAAAAAGGAAAAAATATGCTTCTCATTGTAAACCTTTTTTCGAATCCTGGTTTTTCGTGTCGGAGGCCTGCGATCTGTTTTCTTTTTTTTGGTTACCACTATTGATGTACTGATTGTTATGTTTTAACGTAATTGCTCACAGACACCCGGCTTCTCATGGTCTCTTCTTCCCGCACAGGCAGGCTATAGCGGACAGGAAAATCTGTGGCAGATGATCAATTGCAGCCTGGAAATAAACTGAATCCTACCATTTCATCCTTAACTATCAACAGGAATTACCTTTCATCATGTCAAAAATTCGCATTCTCCCGGAGCAACTGGCAAATCAGATAGCAGCGGGAGAGGTGGTGGAACGGCCGGCTTCCGTAGTCAAGGAACTGGTGGAAAACAGCCTTGATGCCGGAGCCAACCGTATAGAGATTGAAATAGAAAGCGGCGGCACCAGGCTGATACGGGTGATCGACAACGGCGAAGGTATGGACGAGGATGATATTCTTCTGAGCATTGAGCGACACGGCACCTCGAAAATTGCTGCTGAAAAAGATCTTCTGGCCATAACAACTCTCGGATTCAGAGGCGAAGCCATCCCGTCCATCGGTTCAGTCTCCCGTCTCACCATTATCTCCCGCCCCCGCGGAAAAGAGCTTGGCACCCGTGTCCTGGTGAATTACGGCAAACTGCTCGAAGTTATTGAATGCGGCAGCCGCTATGGCAGCTCCTTTGAAGTACGAAATCTTTTCGGCAAAACCCCGGCCAGACGAAAATTCCTCAAAACGCAACGTACAGAGCTGGCCCATATAGATGAAACAGTTAAAAATTATGCCCTCTGCTCACCTGACATCACCTTTATTCTAAGAATTAACGACCGGGAAACATTACATTTGAGCAATACATTGTCTCCCCGGCAACGTCTCTCCCGGATCATTAATTACCGGGGAGACTTCCTGGAAATCGATTACTGCCAGGGCCATTCACATGTACAGGGCTTTCTTGTTCCACCGGACAGGCTGTCCACAGGACCGTCAAAACTGCGTGTTTTCGTCAACAACCGGGCTATCAGAGACAGGATGGTGGTCCATGGTGCAGCTGAAGGTCTCAGAAGTTTTCTCATGAAAGGAAAAAACCCGGCCGGTTTCATTCACCTGACCCTGCCCGCGGAAGAGGTCGACGTGAATGTCCACCCGGCAAAACAGGAAGTCCGGTTTCGCCATAGTGCTGATGTGCACAAAATGATCAGCGACGGTGTGGCCATTGCCATGGAAAAAGAGCAGAATCGCCTGCGAGCCCGGGTTTTCGGCGGTGAACGACGTAACGATCCCACCCGTATTCCTTTTGAGGCGGAAGAGAGGAAAATTCCCGAATCCCGTGAATCATTTCATATGGAGTCCCTCCCTTTCACCCGCGTTGAAAAAGTAAATGGCCATGAGCCGGATATTCCACCGAGGGAAGGTAGTTTAATCACAACCTCCGAACCCGTCCCAAACCAGCAATTCCCTGATGAAAAAACTCCTGCAGACAACGGTGCAACCCCAGGGAACGATGGTCATAATCTTAGAATTATAGGCCAGTATGATGATCTTTTTATTTTCTGTAAAAACAGGGAAGGGCTGCTGGTCATTGACCAGCATGCAGCCCATGAACGCCTTCTCTATGAAAAACTGAAAAATCAATATATGGCAAACCGGATAGCCAGACAGAATCTTTTATTTCCCGAAACTGTCGAACTGTCGCCGGCCCAAATTCAGCTCGTTGAAAAACATGGGGAACAGATTGAGAAAATGGGATTTTCCATTCGTGAATTCGGGGGCAACTCCTATATCATCTCTGCCGTTCCTGCATTTGCTGTAAGCATCAATCCGGCAGCCCTGTTCAATGATATTCTTGAACAGTTCGGGGGAGAAGAAAAAGGAGGAGGACTGGTTGATACAATTCTTGCAACCATGGCCTGTAAAGCTGCCGTCAAGGCAGGTACTGAACTTTCAGAGCCGGAAATCAAGAACCTGCTGGATGAAATGGCGGCCGCCAATCTCTTTTCCCATTGTCCCCATGGCAGACCCGTGGTGAAACAATTCAGCACGTCGGAGGTAAAAAAATGGTTTCACAGGACATAACCTTCGGCAGGCAATTTTTTTTTTCATTCTCTGCCTGCTTTTACTTCTTCTCGCGGGATGCGCCAGACCTCCTGTTGCCAGAATAATGGAAACAACCGCGTATTGCGGCTGCTCATCGTGCTGCGGCTGGGAAAGGGGCAGTTACCGTTACCTGAAACTCGATTTCTGGAATAAATATGTGAGCCATGGTCCGGGAGCCGGCAGACCGTACAGCGGAAAAACAGCGTGGGGCACATTCCCGCGGGAACCGGAAGAAGGGCTCTTTTCCATGGATTCACTCTACCGCCCCTGGATGATTCCTGTACGAATACTTCTTTTTCCCTGGTATCTGTTGCCACATGACGGTACTATTGCCGCAGATACCCGTTATTATCCTTTCGGAACACGGATGTATGTCCCCAATTACGGATGGGGCAGGGTCGAAGACAGGGGAAGTGCCATTAAAGGGAAGTCCAGGATCGACCTCTACTTTGATTCCCACAGTGACGCCCTGGCCTGGGGAAGGCGCAGGGTCCGGGTTATTATTGAAAAATAAGGCTCAAAGAGCCAGGACAAACTCTTCCTTCAGTATAATTTATGACAGCAAAACCATCTTTGACAATAATCGGCGGCGGACTTGCCGGCTGTGAAGCAGCCTGGCAGGCGGCAAACAGGGACTGCAGCGTGACACTCTTTGACATGAAACCACACACCTTCAGCCCCGCCCACAACAGTGACGCCCTGGCTGAACTTGTCTGCAGCAACTCTTTCAGGTCCAACGACCTCCATTCCGCCGTCGGCCTGCTGAAGGAAGAAATGCGGCGATGCAACTCCATTATCATGGCTACAGCCGAAGAAACAGCCGTTCCCGCCGGCAAGGCCCTGGCTGTTGACCGGGAGCAGTTTGCAGGAAAAATCACCGAGGAAATAGAAAACCACCCCCTTATCGAAATCAACCGACAAGAAATAACCAGAATACCTGAAAAATCTGCTTCTATAACCATTCTGGCTACTGGACCGCTGACCAGTGAACCACTGGCTCAATCCCTGGCGGAACTGACCGGCAGAAAACGTCTGGCATTTTATGATGCTATAGCCCCCATTGTCTATGCCGAATCTCTGGATATGAACATCATCTACTGTAAATCACGCTATGACGACGGACCGGGCGATTACCTGAACTGCCCCATGGACAGGGAAACCTATCTTCAGTTTATAAAAGAACTGGCAAACGGGAAAACCGTTCCCCTCAAAACGTTCGAGAAAGCAAAATATTTTGAGGGGTGCCTGCCGGTGGAGATCATTCTCTCCCGCGGAGAGGATACCCTCCGCTATGGCCCCATGAAACCGGTAGGTCTGGAAGACCCGAAAACAGGGAAAATCCCCTATGCAGCAGTCCAGCTTCGAAAGGAAAACAGGGAGGGAACAACTTATAACATGGTTGGTTTTCAGACCAAACTCACCTACGGGGAACAGAAACGGATTTTTCGCATGATTCCCGGCATGGAAAAGGCCGAATTCGCCAGATACGGCTCCATTCACCGTAACACGTTTGTCTGCGCTCCGGAGCTCCTGGAACCTACCCTGCAGTTTAAAAAACGATCGGATCTGCTGCTTGCCGGCCAGCTTTCCGGGGTTGAAGGCTATATTGAATCAGCTGCCATGGGAATGCTGGCGGGTATAAACGGAGCCCGTCTTTCTTCAGGACATTCTCCGGTCATCCCCCCTCCGGAGACTGCCCTGGGAGCACTTATCAATCACTTGACAAAGAGTGACGCAGAAAAATTTCAACCCTCCAATGTTAATTTCGGTCTGTTTCCGCCGTGGGAGAAAAAAGTCCCGAAAAAACTGCGACCGAAACTGCGTGCCCAAACCGGCCTGGCTGAACTGGAACACTGGATGGAGAAAGAGAGTATATAATTATTCAACCTGAAACCGTGTCGAAATGCTAAGAAAAGTTCTTCTTGTAGATGATGATCCCATTTTGCTGACGGCAATGGAGGCGGGACTCTCGACCTTTCGTCATTCCTTTGAAGTCATCACGGCAAATGACGGTTTTGAAGCAGTCAAAATCCTGGAGGAAACTGCCGTTTCCCTGGTTGTTATCGATCTTGTCATGGTTCGGATGGACGGGATCAGTCTTTTACAGCATGTCCGTGAACACTACCCTGATATCTCTGTAATAATCATATCAGCAATGGAAAAGAAAGTGATGCAGGAACTGGCATCGGGTGATGATATTGCCGGTTATCTGTCAAAACCTTTTGATATCAGCAGCCTAAGCCAGATGATCCTCACTCCCCTCAAGGATGAAGCCAGGGACGGCATCATGCATAATATTACCCCGGCTGTTTTTCTCCAGCTCATGGAAATGGATGCAAAAACCTGTACAATCCGAATCCTTGATAAAATGTCGCCGGGGGGAGGGATACTCTATTTTCTCGATGGAAATCTACTGGATGTACGTATCGGCAGACAGACAGGAATCGAGGCCGCCTACACACTTTTTACCTGGGACGAAGTCACTATCTTTATTAAAAATTCATGTGCCCCCCGCACCAACAATATCAACAGTGGTCTGCAGCCGATAATTATGAAGGCCGCCGGAATGAAAGACGAATCACATGTAACAGTTTTCGCCCGGGAAGACCCCGAGGATACCTCTGGAAATCCGGCGTTGCCATTGCTGAAAAAACTCTCCCAATACTGCGAAGACGGCCTTCTTCCCTTGCATAACAGGGCGACCACGGCTTTGGAACAGATGATAAAGCTGGGCGAAGATTATGGCTTTGGCCGTTTCCGGGCTGGATACCTGAAAAATGAAGGCAAAAATGATAGAGTGATCATAGCGGAAAAGCAACCGGTAATGCTCACGGTTAAAACTTCCACAGAAAAAAAGAAAATTGACAGTTTTTTTTCTGATTCCAAACGAAAACAGAAATAACCTATTTACCGTATGCAGTTATCACCTGCTGAAGTTCAACACCTGTCAGAACATTATCGAACTCGATGTGGAGAGAATACTCGTTTCCGATAAGGTCATGGCCACGGACTGCCAGCACCATACCACTCCTTCTAAATGATTTCCCGGAAATATCAAAGGAAACCTGTACCTTCTTTTTCAACAGTGCTGAAGCCTTTTCCTTCTTTGATACATGCAGAGTAAACGAGACTCCTCCTCTTGAGATATCCAGTAATTCTCCTTTAACCCGTGCACCAATTACAGAACCACTCTCGGTAAGAATGGCAACTGTGATTCTCCCTGAAATAATCTTCCTGTTATATTGTCTTCGTGATCTTTTTGTTGTTCTGAACACAGTCTCAGGCGCCTGGAAACCGTTGCAGTAAGTGAGCAGCCTTGATTCAAGACCAGGATAATTCTCATTCAGAGCAGTGAGGCTGGAGCGGGTCAGTAACGACAACCCGGCCCCTCTGCTCCTGGCGTTCATAGTCCAGACAGAGCTTTCAAAAAAAGATTCCGCACCAAAAATTTCCCCCTGGCCCAGGGTTTTCAAAATCATCTCCCTCCCCTGGCTGCGGGCAAATAGCTGTACCCTGCCACCGTTAACAAAAAACAGTACGGCAAGATCCTGTCCCTGCTCCGCTATGATTTCCCCCTCGGAATAATTTTTCGTTTCCATTGCATGATAGAGAGCAGCAAACTCTTCTCTGGTAAGGAAATCTGTAAGTTTCTGCCAGATGGCGATATATTCCTTACTGATGGAACTGCTTTTTTCCTCCTCTATAATTTCTGCAGCCTGGATAATGGCCGTGATAGCCATTGAATCAATCTCCATCAACCATTCACGGAATTTTTCAGCCAGATCGAACCTTTTTTTACCTGCAGCTGTTTTGATCTGTTGCAGAAGGGCTGCAATGGCCTCATCCTTCTTCCCCTGATCCAGAAATGTCCGTATTTTTCCACTTTCAGGTAGTGTTTTCCAGTTGTTGCTGACTGTTTCCCGGCCAGGACCTTCGGTATCATCAGATCTTCTTTTACCTTCATCCTCTTCAGGAGAAAAACTGCCGCTACTGCTCTCACCACCTTTTCCCAATTGCTTCAATGACTGACTGGCCGCTTCAGCAACCTCACGATCGCTGTCTCCGACACGCTCGATGACATCCCCCAGAGCTTGCGCTGCCCCGGCATACATGCAGTACTCGAGGGTTCTGCAGATAAAGAGCAGGAGTGTTCTCCCCTCTTTACTCCAAAGTTCTTTTTCCTCTTTCAGCAGGGAAACCAGAACCTGCCCCACTTCGGCATCGGCAAAAGGGACAAGCTCCCTGACAATTGCGGGTTTTACGGGGGTCTCCACCTCTACCAGCATTTTTAAAAGTATTTTTCTGCAGATCCTGCCATCTGATATCTTTTGCCGGACATTATCACAACCATTTTGTATTTTCTCGAGCTGTTCCGTTGAACACATGGTTACAATCACATGACCGACGGGGGTTGAACAGATATAATACAACCCTTTATCGTATCTAAATTCTGCAGACAACGGTTTATCAAATTCGGCAATGATCCTGTTCCAGACCGTTTTTTTCCTTGGAGGTAAGATCTTGTTATCAGCAGAATCAAGAAAAAGAATTTCCCCATGCAGGGAAAGAAGAGCCACCTCCAGCACCGAATCAAGACGCGATATATTTTTCAGAAACGTAAGCATGCAATATATAATAATTTCTGATTACGTATGAAACTCAGCCTGTTATTTGTGAGCCTGGGGATTGGGCCTGTTTTGTCAGGCGTATTTCAAAAATCACATTAGACTGATTATAAAATGACCTGGACTGACACTTTTTCATTTGAATTCCTTATCAATTGAGATTTCCAGTGATTTTTGACCGTAGGCTAGCCTGATCAAACAGGCACATCCACAATTTGGCTGAGTTTCATGGGTAATCAAGTAATCATTTGTTACTACTCACAGGATTACAGTTCAGAGGTCGATGTCGTAAACTTAAGCGATGAGCCCCATTCTGCTTCGTCCGAGGGACGCCATAAACCCGTCCCTGGCTGCAGACACCCTCGGCCAAGGTCAGAATGGGACTTTCCCGATCCATCTTGTCCTTAAGTTTACGACATTGGTTCAGGGGTAATAAAATCACAGAGTTGCTACCCCTGTGACCAATTACGTTTATTCACACGCCAAAGGCTGCTCCACAAATCCCCAGAAAGGATAATCAGTCCGGTAAGCGGCAATAACACCGGGTGAATGTTCCCTGCTCGCTATCAGCTCAAGAAGATATTTTTTTTCTGTTCCACCATTTTTTAATGAAGACGGGTAAAAAACCATGGCGTTGTCCGCACTGTATTCAATATCTCCCGATCCTTTAAAAATACCAAGATGGGGATCCTGAAAATAATCCCCATCCGTTGTTCTTGCCAGTTCAGAAATAACCAGAAACGCGACTTGAGATTCATCGCGTATCGCTTCCAGCTGACGCAGCCATGCATCTATACCACTCTTTTTTTCAGTAATTCCTCTAAACGGTAATTTATGCAGGCTGTCAACAACAATAACCATATGCTCAGTGCCGCTTTCCTGGCGAATAAAATCAATATGACGCCGCATGGTATCCGGGGTCAGCTTTCTATCATTGATAACACGCAGAAAAAAAAGCATTTCCCTGAATGTTACATTGGCGCTGTCATACTGTTTTTTCTCTTGCTCTGTATAGCTGCCTTTCATAATTTCAGCAACAGACAATCTACTTAACCTGCTGAAAAGGCGCTGATATATCTTCTGTCTGCCATTCTCAAAATCGTAGTAAAGAACCGGAACGCGGTTATGCGCCATATGGGAGGATATCTGGATCATCAGTGTTGATTTACCCACCTTGGGAGCACCGCCAATCACATTTATGCCATGTATACCACCGAGAATTTGATCAAAACAGGCGAATCCGGAAGAAAACCTGCGGCAGTCACCCATCCGCTCTCTGGATAAACCGTCAAGGAAGAGTTCATATTCCCGGGCCGGGGAAACAAAGGGTGAAAATGCCCTGGCCTTTTTCACCATACGTCCGACTGCGGCCCTGAACTGCTCTGAGGACTTCTCCGCCAACCTGAAGAGGGAATACTTCCCGGGGGAATGTTCTTCCCAGGACAGGATTCTTGCCCTGAACCCTATACCGGTAGCTAGTGTCCGCGCAGCCAGTGCTGATTCCGGGCTGTTGACGGGAACAATAAAGACAGTGCGAAGCCGTTCGAAAAGTTCAGGGTCAAGATTTTCAAATTCACGATAATGGGAAACGGCCACTCCGGGAAACCCGAGTTGCTTCAGAGTGAGCAGATTTCTTTCACCTTCACAGACAAACAGCACCCCCTGCTCACAACGTTTAATATCCCTGAGATTAAAAAGATTATACGGCTCCCGGCTGAACTGTTCATTCCCATGCCAGAAATAATCTTCAGGATTGTCAGGAAATTCGCATCGGGCAGAATAACAGTTGCCGTCTTCCTGAAAACGGGGATAAACAATATATCGACCATTGAATCCTACTTCCAGCTCTTTTAAAGTCGAAGCAGAAATACCGGCCTTACTGAAAATTCCGCTGACTGCCGGTGAAAGCCTGTCCTGATATTTCCTGATATCATCATTGATATTCTCCACAGGATATCCCCGCAGACCGATTAACGGGAAATCCGGCAGATCCGGATCAAACCCCGGCACTTCAGAAGGAGCTATCGAGGCAATCCTGGCAAACCACATGGGAAACCCGGCAGGAACACAGCGATTCAGACAACGGAAATAACCAAAAAATGAACTCTCAGGGTTAAGGAAAACGATGATTGTACCTTTTTTCAGTCCCCGCTTTGAACAGAAAGGGCATGGACCGCTGAAAATACCATCGTCCCGATATTCTCCATGCAGGTATGAATGATAAAAACGAACAATGGCTCCATCATCACCTTTGATCATAAACTACTCCACGATCTCTGACTCTTGACCGGATTGCTCGATTATTTTTTGAATATGGACAGAATCCAGTTCGGTATCAAAACAGACATGCACGGAAAAATCACTTTCCGGTCCGGGAACTTCTTTCGCAGCGAGGATATCACCTTCAAGAACAACGTTTCCGGAAGGTTCTGGCTCGAAAGACAAGGTAACTCTCACTTTTCTGCCTAAAATCAACCGTGCATTTTTCTTTTTCGAAATCCGCTGAAGATAAGAAATCCCACCGGCAGAAATATCAATGAGTTCACCCCGGACCCTGATGCCACTGCTCATCCCCCGGCTGTCAAGCAACAGGACTTCCGCACGGCCGGAAAGCATGTACCGTTCATGCTGACGACGGTCATGGGATGATTTTCTGACCACGTCAGCAGTGCTTTCAAACCTGCTGCAAAAATCTCTCAATCGGGATTCCAGGGCCGGATATTCATCCTGCCAACGAGTCGTTTTTTCAAATTTGAGAATTGAAATTTCGCTCATACCCACACTGACCACGGAAATCGTCCAGACAGAGGCGTCGAAAAATGCTCCGGCACCGATAATCTCCCCGGCCCCCAGGGTTTTCAACAAAACCCTGTCCTCACCATCATCATAATACAGTTTTACTTTTCCTGAATTAATAAAATAGAGGGCGTTCTGCAGGGTTCCCTGGTGCACTATGACTTCTTCATTTCTGATCTTCTTATGGTGTAGAGAGTGATAAAATTCACTGAACTCCTCTGTTGTCAGAAAATCATAAAGATCACTCCATATTTCAAGGTGCTCCCGGTCAATGGCTGCCGCTTTTTCCTCAGCAATTATTTCAGCCGCCGCAATAATATCAGTTAAAGCAGTGCTATCAATTTCAATAAGCCAGTCTCTCAGTTTCTCCGCCTGAACAAATTTCTTCATTCTGGCCATGTGTCGGATAAATTCAACCAGCTTCTTTCGTGCTGTTTCACTCTCACCCTGGTCAAGAAGGCTCCTGATGGCAGCTTCCTCCTGTAAACCGGTAATAATGTTCAAACCCGGCGGAAGGCCCTTTTTCCAGACTGTCTGCCTGATGGCCTTTTTCCTCAGTTGGGTTGCCTGAATATGCTTCTTTTTAAACATCTCCTGATCTTTTTCCAGGAAACGTAACACTTTTTCAGCCTCATTTTTTACCTGGCTCGATAGTTTTCTTCCCGAACGACGCTTGAAAACACTGACAAAATTACGGACGGATTTCAGTGCAACAGTGCTGGAACATCGTCCCAGTGTATCCAGAATCTGCAGGAGCAGTGCATTGCGGTTCTTCTCACTGAACAATTCAAAGCTGTTCAGCAGTTCTGCCAGTTGTCCCGCGACTTCTGCATCACAGAATCGTCCAAGAACCTTAATAATCTGAACCTTTATGAGTTCCGAGGAATCATCAAGAGCCGTGAGCAACAGTTTTTTTCTCTTCTCACCACCAATTTTATACAGGCAAATCAGAGCCTCACGTTGAACCCTGAAATCTTCATGATTCAGATAGGTAAGAACCGATTCGGCATCCTCCTCTCCACCTGTTTCCGCCAGCAGCTTCACCAGATTCCGTTTTCCATACCATGGCATATGTTCCTGGAGGCGCCCATGCACAATCTCCGGAACAAACCTGCTGTCATAGGTCAGAAGATCTATAATTTTAAATCGATGCTCCGCATTCTGCGACATTATCAGCGATTCAACAAGAAACTGCAGAGCTACCGGTCCCTGGAAAACCAGCCTGTAACCGGCTTCTTTATTTTCCGGATTGAAAAGACAGGTGTTAAGCAACTCAGGAAGACTGCTTCTCCTGATATTTCTGTCCTGGATATTGGCCACTATTGACCGTATTTTTTCAGATTTCACTATTTTTTCAGTCCGTACTTCATGAAAAAAGGTGAGAATTTCATCCCCAAGACTTTCCCTGCCATCTTTCCAGCATTGCTGCATAACCAATTCAAGAAGAAGGACCACCCGCTCAAACGGCTCATCACTGTTTTCAGTTTTTTTCACCCAGGCGAGCAGAGCTCTCAGTAAATGTTCTGAAAAACGACAATGACCGTCTACCAGAAGAATTTCAACAGCAGCTACAGCGGAGCTCAGAAGCTTCGGTCCGCCGCTGATCCGTATTTCTTCGGCCAGAAATTCTACAACTTGTTCTAGATGATCTGAATCGTTTCTTGCCTTTAATTCCCGAATAACACCAGGTAATGCCTCCAGAACTTCCACACTTTTCAGAGAAGCAGTGTTTCCTGCCAGCAGTCGCTCTATTCCGGCTTCCACACGCCGCTTTTTTCTTTCTTCCTCTCCTTTTTCGATTATCTCTTTTGCTTTTTCCGTCGCCAGGTACTGTCTACCCTTCTCCGTAGCCAGAAGCTGTTCCAGCATTTTCTCCACCAGGGCAGAAGAAGCATCACCTTGCCGGTGCTGCAACCTGGCCACCTGACCCCTGAAAAGAGAGATAACTCTGCCAAAAGACTCGACAGACATACATTTGAGGAGTGCCCTGTAGAAACTTTCACCAAACCCTTCCGGATATTCCTGGCTCAACAGGACACAGAGAGTCGCTTCCCTTAGATTTTCGGTCAGTATCACCGCCAGTCGATGTGCGGCATCATCCAGAGAATCCCTGTCAAACAGATTCTGAACATCCTGAAGCAACCTGGGAAACAGGGCTGTTCTCCCCACGCCTTTTTTCTTCTTCAGTTCTTTTAGAATATGTCCTGTCGCAGCAACGAGTATTTCCACTCCTCTTTCCATATCTGAAAAACTCTCAGCCAGTCTTTCTGCTGCAGCAGGATGTCTTTTATTGCCCAAAAGAGCGGAAAGGAGTTCGGCATCAACTTTTAATACTTTTTTCCCCCTTGACTGAACCAGACTTTCGTCGGGTTCTCCCGCTTCTTCCTCGACCGGTTCCGGAAAATAACCGGCAAGCCCGAGACTTGTAATATATTCAATACCACCGCCGGCCTGCATGATTTTATCCTTTCCGGCATTGAAGACTGAAAGAATCTGGCTGAAGGCAAACCGATCCATTGAAGGCGCAAGAGAAAGCCGGGAAACAGTAAGAAGAACCATCTGTCTGTAGACAACAAGATTGGAAAAAGAAGAGAGAATCTCCTCGTCAAGCGGCAATCCACAGAGAAAAGGTACCTCCTCTTTCAACATAATATCCAGCGTTCCAAAATTTCGAAGAAACTCCCGGATTTTCTTATACCCGATATCCACAGCATTGGTTACCTGCGGTGCTGTTGGAGGATAGAGGCGGGCTGTAACAAGAGCATTATTAAATGCCCGCAGAGCCATCACACCGTTTTCCTGCAGTTCTTTCTGTTTCATTCTTTTTTCCCGTTATACTGTCTTGGCGGCAGTCCTCCAGAATACCGTAAAAAATTTACATTCTCAGCATCTGCTGAATCCGTAAGCGGCCAATGGTGATGTGGCAATGCATCCGATCAATGATTTCATACTGATTTTTCTTTTTATTTTCAAAACATTACACGAAAAACAATCACAAAGGTAATTGATCACAGGGGCAGAAACTCTGTGATTTTATTATCTCTGAACTGCTCACAAAACCTTCACGGATTCAGGAGTGAATCAAAACTCGGGCCTCCAATCCTGCAATGAGCAGGTTTGCCGGAAAGACTCAGCGGGCACCCACCCGGAAAAGAACAGTTTTTATTGTTTTAAATATGACGAGTAAATCAAGAGCAATTGACAGATTTTTCATATAATACAGATCATATTCTAGTTTTTTCAACGCATCTTCTTCAGATGCACCGTAAGGATAACAGACCTGTGCCCATCCTGTTACACCTGGTTTCAATTCATGACGAATAGCATAAAAAGGAATAACCTCCATCAGTCTGTCAACAAACACCTGTCTTTCAGGTCGCGGGCCAACAAGACTCATTTCCCCGCGCAGAACATTGAAAAGCTGAGGCAACTCATCTATGCGCAATTTGCGTATGACTTTTCCGACCCTGGTCACCCTGTCATCATTCTCCTGAGCCCAGACCGCTCCATTTTTCTCAGCGTCAACGCCCATTGAGCGAAACTTGATTACATTGAATTCCTTGTTCTTAAACCCAACCCGTTTCTGCAGGTAAAAAACGGGCCCCGGAGATTCAAGCTTGATGAGAAGAGCGGTCAGTATTAGAATCGGCAGACTGCAGAATAACAGAATTAAAGACAGGGAAATATCTATCATTCGTTTCACCTGACACTTCCACCTGCTTAAACTGAATCCGTCAGAAAAAATAATCCAGCTTGGCGCCAGCTTTTCCACAAGTATCTTCCCTGTGATACGTTCATAAAATGTAACACCATTTTCAATTGGAATACCGTGTATTTTGTAGTCAAGCAAAGTGTTAATCGGCATAACTCCTCTTCGATCATCCAGAGCAATGATAACCCGCTCAATTTCATGATCATCTTCCAATTCTTCAACTTTTGCAAGCTCCGGAAAAACAGGGGCCTGATTCGGGTTGAATTCTGGTTCCGACTCACCAATAAAACTGATTATTTTATAAATTGAATCATGAACACCTTCAATTTCCCGGGCAATATCTGAAGCAAAATCTCCTGTGCCGACAATAATGACGCACTGGACAAACAATCTCT